>JAPNUP010000016.1 GCA_026627345.1 Bacillota bacterium
TGGCGAAAGGCCCACCATGTCTCCGAGCCGTTCACGGTTCTGTAGCACCCGCTTCGGATCGTCTCCGACATGGAGCCCTAAGTTCAAACTTGCATAGCCACCCTCACTCGTGCCGCCCGAGTTTCTTGTAAAGACAGCTACGATCCCTGCGCGCTCAAAATCCTGAAGTAAAATGCGGTCTTCCATGCGCGCCCCCTCCCTGTCGCCCTCATTATATCATTGCCGCAAAACAAAGAAGCGCATGGGCATACCCCAGCGCGCACTTGTTTTTTGGGCGCCAGAGTCTCACCTCAGTATCCTCCTGAAGTGAGACTCGAGCGCGATGTATTCAGGTAGGCGTTGTCAGACTCACCTGCACGTATATCCACGAGTACGACATCAGACCCGATCTTGACAATTTGGCTCCATGGGATCACGACTTCTTCGCCATTGGCTATCATGCCAAAGAATTTACCAGACGGCGGAATGATCATCGACCGCACAAGTCCGCTGTCCAAATCGATATCTAAATCCCCAATCACACCCAGTTTGCGGCCGTCTGCGACGTTAACGACATCCTTGGCCTGCAGTTCCGAAGCTCTCAAACCCACTCGCCTCCCTGCAAGGGGCAGTCCCTATCGGCTGCGCTCATCCACTACTCTATGATTGAATGAGTAAAAGATTGCTTACTGGATGAATTTTTGCATGTGTCCGATCGCAGCTTTCTCAAGGCGCGACACCTGGGCCTGCGAAATACCGATTTCCTCGGCCACTTCCATCTGCGTCTTCCCTTCAAAAAAGCGCATCGATAATATCCGCTTCTCGCGAACTGACAAGCGTCGCATCGCTTCGCGAATCGAGATCTCTTCGACCCAGGTGGTGTCTTTATTCTTTTCGTCGCTAATCTGGTCCATGACAAATATCGGATCTCCACCATCGTGATAGATCGGCTCGAATAAGGACACTGGGTCTTGAATGGCATCGAGGGCAAAAACGACTTCTTCTTTGGGCACATCCATGCGCTTGGAAATCTCGGCAATCGTCGGTTCTCGTAAATTCTGATTGGTCAATTGATCGCGTATTTGCAGAGCTTTATAAGCGATGTCGCGCAAGGATCGACTGACGCGAATAGGGTTGTTGTCGCGCAGATAACGGCGAATCTCTCCGATAATCATTGGGACCGCATAAGTGGAAAACTTCACGTTTTGAGAGAGATCGAAGTTATCGATAGCTTTCATAAGACCGATACAACCGACTTGAAAAAGATCGTCCACGTACTCTCCGCGATTGTTAAATCGCTGGATCACGGACAGCACGAGCCGCAAGTTGCCACTCACCAGCTTCTCGCGCGACTCGACTTGTCCACTTTGAAGTTGCGTAAAAAGCTGCCTCATCTCGGCATTAGTCAGAACAGGAAGCTGAGATGTGTTGACGCCGCAGATCTCGACTTTGTTGCGCTTCAAGGTGCGTCCCTCCATACGAGCATTCCGGTCCAATTCGAGTACCAGTATGTCCTCGGAGGAAAGAATTATGCAGAGCGAGACGCGCCTTGAAGACCCTACAAGAGCTTGTGAAACTCTTTTTGCAATCGCTTGATAATGCGCTTTTCCAGTCGTGAAATGTACGATTGCGAAATGCCCAGGAGGTCTGCCACGTCCTTTTGCGTCATCTCCGTCTCACCAGCCAAGCCGAAGCGCAATTCCATAATCTTGCGCTCACGCTCTGAAAGCTTGTCGAGCGCTCCGTACAACAGGTCACGATCAACCTCGTCTTCGATATCTTTGGTGATCGTGTCACTTTCCGTGCCCAGCACGTCTGATAAAAGCAGCTCGTTACCATCCCAATCGACGTTCAACGGCTCATCAAAAGAGACTTCCACACGCACTTTGTTGTTCCGTCGCAGGAACATGAGAATTTCGTTTTCGATACACCGCGAGGCATAGGTCGCCAGTTTGATCTTTTTCTCCGTATCAAAAGTGTTGACCGCTTTGATCAGTCCGATTGTCCCGATAGACACCAAATCCTCTATGTTGATCCCTGTATTTTCAAACTTGCGAGCAATATACACGACGAGCCGAAGATTGCGTTCAATCAGCAATGCACGAACCGCTTCGTCCCCACTCGGCAGACGGGCGAGTAGGTACTCTTCTTCCTCCCGCGTCAGCGGCGGTGGCAGGGCCTCGCTCCCGCCGACGTAGTAGATAGGGTCTGGCCCCATACGTAAAGTGAGCAACACGCGCAACACGAGTAATCTAAGAAACAGCCGTATGCGAACCGGTATCAACAGACTCTCTCCCTTCCTCAAACGCACTTTGTGCGCTCGCAGGCAATATGCAGGTATAGGCATCAGAAGCTGTCAAGGGCGCCTGTTGCAGCGCGATCAGCAGACGGGGAACGGTGAATCCTGCGCCGTCTGGAGTTGCAGCGATCGTCACGCGATCCGGGCGCAGTGCCAACAGTTGACCGCCGCGCCCCCCCACGCCCCGGTATGGCACGATAGCGATGCGACTTTGCAGATCACCGAAGTCCACATTGTCGTAGAGCGCCTGTAAAGGGTCGCCACCAGACTTTAGTACAGTCGCGAGACTGTCTGGCAGAAGATCCAATAGCGCCTCACCATGAACGACTGCGACAGGCATGCGCGTGATCGGGTCGATCAGCTCATTTCCTGTATCGAGCAGGGCCCGGACGGTGACGGTGTGACCAAACAGTTCGATCGCCACGTGACAGGTGCGAGCGTGGTCGTGCTGACGCTTTTGCACTTGCGTGAATGCGAAGCGAATGATCAAAAGTCCGACCGGCAAGGCAATGACGAGTCCAAGCGTTGTGACGCTGGTCCACCAGACTACCTGTCCGTCTACTAAAGCAAGACCCGCAAACGGCGAACTCGCAGGTGCGAACAGATTATGGATAGCATACACCGCGCCTCCCAAAGCGAAGGTCACGCCATAAAACGCTGCCACCTGACGCAGAAGTTTCAACCACTTGCGATAAGACAAGGTACGCCAAGCCCCAGTGGCAAACGCCATCTCCACCATCACCACGGAGCACAACCACTTGGCCAACAGCGTCCGCAGGAGTGCAGTGCCTGGAAACAGTGTCGCCACAGCGTAGACAGATCCCAGTGCAGCGGCCGCAAGAACACGTCGCCAGCGCCATCGTTCGCGCATCAGTGCGGCGGTGAGGATGAGGAGCGCACTATCGATCAGCAGGTTGATCATCCCGGCAAGATCTACATAGACGACCACATGGACGAGCCTCCTAGTAGAGTTGCCCACAGTATAATTGATGTGTATTGCGAACTTTGTCATAACTTGCAAGGGTTCGAGCAAAAAGTATTCGACAGCAGGTTAGATTAGTCATATCGCAGAATCCGACTCGCCTACAGGGAGGGTAGACGGCTCTCTCGAACCTCAAAATGGACACAAAAAAAAGAGCCTCTGTGATTCCAGAGGCTCTGCGTGATAGATGTTTGACAATAGGCGTCTACGGTCGCGTGACCGATCCATTGTTACGATTGCGTAGGAAAGTGGGAACTTCGAGGTTCTCAGTGACACCCACGGCTGCAGGTCGTACCATCTCAGGCTTACTGCCGATCGGCCGCGGTGTAGCCGTGCCAGGCCGGTGTTCGAATCCTGTGGCGATGACGGTGACAATCAACTCATCTTTCAGTTCAGGCTTAATCACTGCACCAAAGATAAAGTTGACATCTGGATCTGCCGCTTCGGCGACGATGTTCGCCGCCTCATTAGCTTCAAACAGACTGAGATTCTCACCGCCTGCAACATGGATCAGCACGCCTCGCGCGCCATCGATCGGCGTGTCGAGCAGTGGGCTGCGAATCGCCTTTTGGGCCGCCTCCGCCGCGCGCTTCTCACCAGAAGCGATCCCGATACCCATGAGCGCCGAGCCACGTTCTGTCATGATCGTCTTGACGTCAGCGAAGTCGACGTTGATCAGCCCTGTTTCTGCGATCAGCTCGGATATCCCGGACACGCCTTGGCGCAAGACGTTATCCGCTTCGCGAAATGCGTCTAGCATAGGCGTGTTCTTCTCGACGATCTCCAGCAAACGATCGTTCGGGATAACGATCAAGGTGTCCACTTTTTCCTTCAGCGCAGCGATCCCTTGCTCCGCTTGATTCAACCGGCGACGACCTTCGAAAGTAAAAGGCTTGGTCACCACGCCGACCGTCAGCGCACCGAGTTCCTTGGCGATCTCGGCGATGACAGGAGCTGCTCCCGTCCCGGTGCCACCACCCATACCAGCGGTGACAAACACCATATCGGCACCGCGCAGTGCATCCATCACGAGTTCGCGGGTCTCTTCCGCCGCGCGCTTCCCGATGTCTGGGTTGGCGCCTGCCCCGAGGCCACGTGTCAACTTCTCTCCGATCTGAATACGATCCACCGCTTTCGACAAGTGGAGGGCTTGGGCGTCTGTGTTGACTGTAATAAAGTCCACATTACGAACGCCTGCTTCTATCATCCGGTTAACGGCGTTACATCCGCCGCCCCCTACACCAATGACTTTAATATGGGCCAGCGATTCCGTCTCAAAATCAAATTCCAGCATTCCGTGTCCTCCTTGAGAGTTGCGAAAACGGCGGAGCCGATCACGCTTAGATAAAGTCTTGAAACCAACCGCGAATTTTTTGTAAGGCTCCACCGTTACTGCGCGGGCGCTTGGCAGGGGCTGTGGCAGCCGCTGCGCTGCGCGTAAAATACCGGGAAACGTACTTAATCATACCGACACATCCTACATACGATGGATCCCGCACACCCACGTAGTCCGGAACCGCAATTCGCACGGTCGCTCCAAGCTCGCGCTCCGCCAGTTTATCTGCACCTTTCAGAAGCATGGCTCCGCCCGAGAACACATACCCGCTCGCAAGCCCACGTGGATAACCCATACGCTCGACTTCGTGTTTCACTAGCGTAAAAATCTCCTGCATCCGCGGTTCGATAATGTAACCGAGTTCGACGGTCGTGTATTCCTTGTCCGTACTACTACCTATTCGCTGTACTTTGAATTTTTCCTCTTCTCGCGCAAGCGCAACTTCTGCTATCCCATGGCGGCACTTGACTGCTTCAGCCGCATCAAAACCACACTGCAAACCAACCGTAATGTCGTTGGTCACACTTTCTCCGCCTACTGGCAGTACCGCGAAACGCTCTAGCGTTCCGCGCTCAAAGATGGAGATACTCGTCGACCCTGCCCCCACGTCCACTAATACGACGCCAAGACGCTTCTCATCTGCTGACAGCACCATGCCTGCCGCTGCGAGGGGCAACAAGACCGTTCCCGCCACCTCGATACCAGCGCGCTCAACACAACGCAAAAGGTTATGCAAGACAGTGCGCGACCCGGTCACCACATAAGTGTCGACTTCGAGGCGCACCCCGATCATCCCGCGTGGATCCGTGACTTCATCCAGCCCGTCCACCGTAAATTCACGAGGTACGACATCGACGATCTCACGCTCCGCAGATAAATTCATCACACGCGCGGCTGAGATGACACGTTCGACATCCTCATCGCCGATCTCACGGTCAGTAGCAGAGACCGCCACAATTCCGTGGCTAGGCTGTAGCGCGATATGGCTCCCTGAAACACCTACATACGCCGCATTGATCGTAATGCCAACCATGCGCTCAGCATGGTCGACCGCAGCACGAATCGCGGCCACCGTCTTGTCGATATCGACAATGGCGCCTTTCTTAATCCCATCACTCTTAGCTGTCCCAACTCCGATGATGCTAATGTTCAGTCCATCAATTTCACCAATAATCGCTCGTATGGTAGATGTACCGATATCGAGCCCAACGATAATTTCTCCCTTAGTCAAGGAGTGGCACTCCCTTCAATCGCACGCATGCAAAAATACAACTCTATCATAGCATGAAAATCACTAGTTTTGGGAAGGAACTTTTTGACGCTGCAATAAAATGTGTCGGATCGCGCCCAAATTGGTAAATATCCGCACACCAAATGCCACAACGGCTGCCAATGCGAGATCAATGCCGAGTAGCGAACCAATAAAAGCCAACAACGCTGCCAACAAAGTATTCGAAAAAAAGCCTGTGAGAAAGACCCGGTGGTCAAATTGCTTGGCGAGGCCCGACTTGATCCCGCCGAACACCGTATCAAAGGCAGCCAGTATGGCCACTGAAAGATAAGAGGCGTACTGTAGCGGCAGATGAATATTGATCAAAAGTCCAGCAAACAGACCGATGAGAAGACCCAACAAAGGGATGACGATAACCACCGATTTATTCCCCCACCTCTGTCGAATAGGCACCCGGCAATACCCCCGTGTATCCTGGCACACGCACGAGGTGCGAACTGGCGAACGTTTGTAGCCGAAAAGACTGATCTAGTAGCTGAAATTGCCCCGCCAGATCCTCAACGCTCAACATATTGGCAATGGCGGCCGCAGGTCCAATCACAGCAACTTTGTAAGGCGCCTTGACTGGCACCTCATTGACTTGCAAGATTCCGCTAAAAGGTCCTGGCACTTCATTTAGTCCATTCACGGAGCGGATAGACGACGTCGTCACGAGACGCTGACCGTTGATGGCAATCGCCTCAGCGCCGCTTGCCATCAGATAATTCACCAACATCTGAATCTGCGTGGCTTCATCCACGTAACGCAGTCCCGGAATAACCGGCAAATTCGGATCAAAATTAATCGTGATGATCACCCCAGGTCCTGCCTCGGGCGTCAGGCCAGCCTCTTTGTCAAGGCGCAAAGCCTCGGCTCGCAGTAGCGTCATCCCCAGGCGATCATGCGACAGCGTTGCCGCCAGAGCCGTATGCTCCTGCTGCGCGCGCGTGAACGCCGTACGCAGTAGTGGTGTTTGCGCAAGCGCGCTCGTTAACTGATCCGATACTTCCAGGTAAGATGTATAACCGGCCACTGTACTGCTACGGTCGATGTGCGCCTCTAGGCTCAGCATGAAACCGAGCACGATCGATACACCAAACAGGGCTTGGCGTGCTGCCTTGTTCACTGTGTCTCACCGCCTTGCAGCGTCGTCAGCGGCGCATCGTACGCTGGCACATGGACACTATTTTCTCGGATCGGCCCGACGATGCGTAGTCCCCGATTTGCACCGCGCAGCGCATCGAGCACGCCACCGGGCATGGCCAAGGCGGCGGCCATTGTCCCTGGATTGCCAATGGCCCGGATCACGAACGGCGGGCCCAAACGGATGGTTCCCACACGTACGACTGGCCCAATACAGAAGATGCCTGTCTGTGCTGTTACGCGTGCGCTATTGATCGCCACTGCATCAGCGCCTGCCAAAAAAAGTTCATTGACCACCGAACGCAAGTCCCAATCATGTGTGAGAAACTGTTCCTGGTCGACTGGACTCATACCACCATCATCGATGGTCACAATCACCCCAGTTCCTTGAAGCGGGGCAAATCCAGTCAACACGGTCGCCGCGTGCATCTGGCGCTCCAGTTGCGCAGTCTCCCCCCCGCGCAACAGAGCGGAGTGCTGCAAACGAACGGTGCTTTGCAACATCTCCGCGGTCTTGTTACGCAAGCTGGCGTTTACCGCATTTACCGCCTGCAGACGCTCCGAAACGGAAGCGATGTCAGGTTGCGAAGACCAGATGGCCGCTCCACCGAGCACGACGTCGTGATACTGCAAAGACACCATCGCGCCGATCAAAGTCGTGACAATCGTCCACACTGCAATTCGTTTCCGTCGCGTATCCAATGGTTGCTAAACGCCTCCAAGAAGGTGACACGGTGCTCTTGCACCTTTTGTCTACGGGAAAAATTAGCGGCTAACACTACGCAAAAGGCTTGTACACGGCTTCTTGACCAGACATCAAGTCGACTAGTCCAGGTGCCACGTGAGAGGCAACTAGCTTACTGTGCACGGCATAGTACAGTCGTAACGATGCTGCCAGACCAGTGACCGGCATGCGCACTTCAAAACCGTCGCGCGTAAATGCCATAATCACCGGACTGCCGTTGTACATCTCAATATGAAGCTCCGACAGCGGACTGGTGTAGGCACTTGGCAACTTCGGCAGTTGTTCGCAAAGGGAGAGCAGCGCTGGATTGTTTACTCGCTGTCCGAGACTGATCGACACTGGCATCGCAGTCGTGATGATCGGCTCACTTGCCCCAACCCCGGCCGGATCGCGATCGAGCACAGTCCCGTCGGCCAGTATCTGGTACAGTGATCCGTCTGCGGCGAGAATGCCTGCCAGCGATCGTTCACGCAGCCGGATGACAATCGACTGCTGAGTAAAACTGCGTGTAACTGTCACCGCTGAGAGAATCGGAAAGTCCTCGAGCAGGCGGTTTTGCGTGCGGTTAGGTTCAACCTGAAACAGGTTTTCTCCGACCGTGATCCCGGAATCGCTCAAAATTTCCTGCGGCGATACAGACTGCGCGCCTTGCACCGCGACGGACTTGACCAGTGCAAAAGGTGAACGCAGATACACGACAAGCAAGACAGCTATGAAAAAGATGAGTATAAACAGGGTGAAAAATATCCGGTTGCGCACCCCAGCCTGTGACTTCGTATGGGTCACCCGCAAGCCTCCATCCTTACTCGCATTAAGGTTCTGCGCACGATCGGCACCGCCTTCACGCAGAAAGTGGGCAAAGCCCTGATCAGGGCCCTGCCCACCGACCTCTAGCCTGCCACGCTCATACGCCGAAAGGTTCAAGTGCCATACGTAGCATCCGCGACGGTGTGTGGGCGAGTGCGAGCAATGCGCGCACCCAGATCTCGCAACTGGCTTTCTATCGCCTCGTACCCGCGATCAATGTGATAGATGCGATCGATCACCGTCGGCCCTTGTGCCGCCAATCCTGCCAGCACAAGCGCCGCACCTGCACGCAGATCAGTCGCTTCTACCGCAGCACCTGACAGCTCGCGGACGCCTTGCACGAAGGCGGTACGCAAATCGACTTTAATCGAGGCACCCATCCGTTGCAGTTCACTGACATGTTTAAACCGATCCTCAAAAATCGTTTCCGAAACCACACTGGTGCCGTTGGCGAGTGTGAGGAGCGCCATGAAAGGCGCCTGTAGATCAGTCGGAAACCCTGGAAATGGAGCTGTCTGCAAACGATCAACAGCTTGGAGTACACCTGTACTCTTCACCTCTAGTATATCACGAGAGACATTGACCTGCACGCCAGTTTCGCGCAATTTTGTGATCACAGCGGTCAGGTCGGCTGGCCGCACATTCGTTAACTGAACCTGTCCGCGCGTGATCGCTCCAGCTAAGAGCAGCGTTCCTGCCACGACCCGATCAGGCGCAATCTGAAAATCGCGCGCGCGTAGTCGCTCGACGCCTTCAATGTAGATCGTGTCCTCGCCGGCCCCTGTGATGCGAGCGCCACAACAGTTCAGAAAGTCTGCGAGGTCACGGATTTCCGGCTCGCGTGCAGCGTTTCCGATCATCGTTTCCCCGTCTGCCAAACAAGCGGCCATCATCAAATTTTCCGTTGCACCGACACTCGGCAGATCGAGAAAAATGTTCGCGCCGCGCAACCTGGTCGCCGTACATGCGATAAAGCCGTGACTCTCCTCAATGTGCGCGCCAAGGAGTGAAAGGCCTTTGAGATGCAAGTCGATCGGCCTCGTTCCAATCGTACACCCGCCTGGCTTCGATACGCGTACCGATCCAAATCGCGTGAGCAAAGGCCCTAGTAGAAAAATAGACGAACGCATTTGTCGCATCAAATGCTCAGGCACGTCTGTCGTGTCAATGCTGCTCGCCTGAATAGACACCGTTCGCCCTTCTTGTAACACCCGCGCACCTAATGAACGCAAGATGTCTAACATCACCTGCACATCGTCCAAATTCGGCACATCGTGCAGTACACTTTCTCCATCTAACATCGTGACAGCTGCTAAAATGGGCAAAGCCGCATTCTTTGCGCCATGCACGCGAATGGATCCTTCGAGGCGCTGGCCTCCATCAATCACTAGACGTTCCACAACTTGTTGTCACCCCCGCGTTGCGCCCTCTCCCACTACTCTCACTTCCGGAATCAGCGTAACGCCAAAACGCTCTGCCACTACTTGTCGGACCTGCTCGATGAGCATCTGCACATCCGTCGCTCGCGCCTGCCCGAGGTTAACGATAAAATTGGCGTGCAGATCCGACACCGCCGCATTGCCTATGCGCAATCCCTTTAACCCTGATGCCTCAATGAGGCGGGCAGCATGGTCGCCTGGCGGATTGCGAAAGACACTGCCACAGTTTGGCAAGGAAAGCGGTTGTGTCTGTTGACGTTTGCGACTCCAGGCTCGCACTCGCTCTTGCATCTCCTGAATATCGCCTGATTTAAGCAAGAACGCCGCTTCCAGCACAACGTAACCGCGTTCGCGCACCGTGCTGTGTCGATAACCAAATTGCAGTTCTTCGGCTGTCAGCGTCTGAACTTCCAAATCCGGCGTCATGACCGTAGCTGTCGTGAGGACATCTTTGATTTCACCGCCATGAGCACCTGCATTCATGGCTACCGCACCGCCGACTGACCCCGGAATCAAAGTAGCAAATTCAAGGCCTGATAGGCCGTGACGGATCGCTTGATTCGCCGCAGATACAATCGATCGCCCTGCTTGGGCGGTCATCCTATCGCCCGCAAACGTAAGGCAAGCAAAGTCGTCTCCGAAGTGGATGGTCAGGCCACGCACACCATTGTCCGCAACCAGTACATTGCTGCCGCGACCAAAGGTGAAGACAGGTAATCCGTGCTCGCGCGCTACAGAAAGCGCCGCTTGCAACTGATGGATATCCTCCGGTTCAATCAGTACATCCGCTGTCCCTCCGATTCGCCACGTCGTATAACGTGCGAGCGGTTCGTCAAACCGCACTTTCGGGCAGATCTCCGCGAACCTTTTCTTCAGCGCATCGCCATCATCCACGTCGGTTTAACTCCTCCTGCCAGACATCTCGCGAAGCGAAGGTCTGCTGTGTAAATTATGATATGTATCACGCCCATCCTGTGACACCTGCCCACGCCGTCCTTCAGTGTTCCGCTCGCCGCGAAATCGACATGAGGATGCCGATCGCTGTGAGCATTAACGTAAGGGACGAACCCCCATAACTGATAAAAGGAAGCGTGATACCTGTCACCGGCATGGCGCCTGAGACAACACCGATATTGATCACCACTTGCACCGCTATGACGCCTGTGAGTCCTGCGGCCAAATACGCGCCAAAGCGATCCGGTGCCCGAAGCGCTGTGCGCATACCGCGCCAAAGTAGGGTCATGAACAAAAGGATGGTGAACGCCGCGCCGATGAGCCCCAGTTCTTCAGTCAAGATGGCAAAGACAAAGTCCGTCTGTGGTTCTGGTAGGTACAAAAACTTCTGTGTGCTACCACCTAGACCCGTGCCAAGCAGCGAACCACGGCCCAAGGCAATCAGAGACATAATAATATGATAGCCAATGGTGTCGGGATATTTCCACGGATCCATAAATGCGAGGATACGCTCTAAGCGGTACGGCG
This sequence comes from Bacillota bacterium, assembly GCA_026627345.1. Lineage (GTDB taxonomy): Bacteria > Bacillota > Bacilli > Alicyclobacillales > SLC66 > JAPNUJ01. Next base: position 11,483 of record JAPNUP010000016.1, read on the forward strand.
CCGTGATCACCAGTCCGACAAAAGCCAGTGCGCCGATGGCCACCAACGAAAGCAAGTGACGAACGCGCGCCCCGGCCACGATAACCATGATCATCGTGGCGCCCGCGATCACGGCGCTTTGGCCGAGATCCGGTTCTAGCATGATCAGACCGACGACAAACGCCATGACGCCGAGTGTCGGTAGCAGGCCTTTGCGAAACGATAGCATGCGATCCGGTTCGCGACTAAGCAACCAACTAAAAAAGATGATCAGACCAAATTTTGCAAACTCCGAAGGTTGGATCCCGAATGTTCCAATGCCGAGCCAAGCGCGCGACCCGCCGCGTACCTGACCAACGTGCGGAATCAGCACTAGGCTGAGAAAAATCAGGCACATCAACATAATGAGGCGAGCATAGCGTTCAAACAAACGATAGTCAATGCGACTGACGACGACCATCAAGATGAGGCCGATGCCAGCCCACATCGCTTGACGTTTGACATAGAAAAACGCATCGTGCAGCTTTTCAGCTGAAAGCACGGTACTGGCGCTGTGCACCATCAAGATGCCGATGGCAAGCAGTGTAATGGTGACGAGCGGAATGAGAAAATCGGGTGACTTCTGTGTATATGCGCGCACGAACAAACCTCCCAGAAAGCGTGTCCACGCTAGAGCATATGCACAGCCTCCTTGAAGATTCGTCCCCGCTCCTCATAAGATGAAAACATGTCCCAACTCGCCGCCGCAGGTGATAACAACACCACGTCTCCGGCAGTCGCGTATGTTGCCGCGAGTGCCACCGCCTCTGGCAAACTGCCTGCTCGCACGACATGTGGGACATGGGCCACACGCGCCAAATCAGCCATGCGATCGCCTGATTCACCAAGACAAATGGCGACTTTGACCTTAGCTTGTAACAGAGGTAGTAAAGGGCTTAAATCGTCTCCTCGTTCTAGGCCGCCCAAAATAGCCACCAGCGGCTCACTAAAAGCCGACAGCGCTTGGATCGCTGCCACTGGATTGGTCGCTTTAGAATCGTTGTACCATTTGGCTCCGCCTACTTCTCGGACAAATTCCAGACGGTGTTCAACCCCTGTAAAAGCCCGCAGCGCACCTCGCACGCCTATCATCGTCACGCCAGACGCCAGCGCGATGGCGCAGGCAGCCACAGCATTGGCCAGGTTGTGTCTACCGCGCAGGCCGATCTCATCGGCGGGCATCACCTTCACAAGCTCACCTGGCTTGTCTGGCGGCGCAAACACAATCATGCCGGCTTCGTCCACAAACACACCAGGGCGAACAGCCTGTTGCAAACTGAACCACCATACATCTGCGCGGATCTCTGCCGCCAGCGCTGCGAGATCTTCGTCATCCGCCGGCAGTACAGCGATGTCACCAGGGCTTTGATTGGCGAAGAGTTTGCGTTTCGCGTTGCGATATTCATCCCACGTTTTGTGATAATCCAGATGAGCCGGCGTCAGGTTCAGCAAGGCGGCCACACGCGGATGAAAGGTCTCTGTACCGGCCAGTTGAAAACTCGACAGCTCCGTCACCAGCCAAGTCGCTGCGCCTGTCGACTGCACGACCGCAGACAAAGGTGTACCGATATTCCCAGCCACCATAGCGGAAATGCCAGCTTGCTCGAACATATGGCCGACCAGCGAAGTCGTCGTCGTCTTACCGTTAGTACCTGTGATCCCGATGATCGGAGATACGGCGAGAAGAGCCGCTACTTCGACTTCCGTGCGCACAGGAATCCCCCGTCGCAGCGCCTCTGCCACCAACGGCTGATCATAGGGGATCCCTGGATTTTTCACCATGAGTGCGCAGTCGTCGAGCAAGCTTTGCGGGTGCGAGCCCGTGACGACGCGGATCCCTGCCTCTTGCAAGACGCGGATGTCCGCCGCCATTTTCTCCGGTTGCGCCCCGTCATTGACAGTCACACGCGCTCCTTGCTGTGCCAAAAGCTGCGCAACCGCAAAGCCGCTGCGCGCAAGCCCGAGAACGAGCACGCGTGCATCAGCAAAACGCACGTCTCCATCCATTCTCCTTTACCCCCTGAGATAGAGCATCAAGGCGACCGCAGACAAAGCGGCTGTCGCGCCCCAAAAGACAGACACGACCTTCCACTCCGACCATCCTACGAGTTCAAAGTGATGGTGAAGCGGGCTCATTTTAAACACTCGTCGTCCAAACGTTTGAAACGAGAATACCTGGATAATAACCGATAATGTCTCGAGAACAAATACGCCTCCGATCAGAAGCAACCAAAACTCCGTACGCGTAAGCACAGCGACGGCCGACAAGGCGCCGCCTAGCGCCAGCGATCCGGTGTCGCCCATGAACACTTTGGCCGGATGGCGGTTATATACGAGAAAGCCGAGCAAAGCGCCGACGACAGCCATGGCAAACACTGACACGTTCCACTCACTGTTCCACCAGGCCAGAAAGGCAAAAGCAGCAAAGGCAATCGCCGCCGTTCCGGAGGCCAGTCCATCGAGCCCGTCAGTGATATTGACCGCATTAGAAAAACCGACCATGAAAAAAGCGAGAAAAGGGAGATAAAAGATGCCGAGTGAAAGTGGCTGTGAGACAAATGGCAAATCGAGTTGAAAGTGCCATCCATGTGCGTATAAAGCCAGGTAGAAGAGAACGGATACAAGGACTTGCAACAGGAGTTTTTGCCGCGCTGTAAGCCCGAGATTGCGCTTTCTAACAACTTTAATGCTGTCGTCGACAAAGCCGATCAACCCAAAGCCTACCATAGCCAGAATCATGATCCAAGTCTGTGCAGAGTTTGAGAATCGCCAAGCGGTAAAAGCGACGGCGAGGATAATCATGACCCCTCCCATCGTCGGCGTCCCTTGCTTTTGCTGATGGCGCATCGGGCCCTCTGCACGAATCGCTTGACCGAACTTGAAGCGCCGCAAAAGCGGAATGACAATAGGCCCCAAACAAAGCACGATCACGAACGCAATGCCAGTGGTCCAAGCTAACGATTGACCGTCCATCTGAATCCCCCTAAGTGACTTTGGCTTCGCTGTGCACCACCACTATACGGACGCGTCATCGGCATAAGCCTCTTGCACAGCTTTGGCGACCGTGCCGAGTCCCATGCGATTAGACCCTTTGCAAAGTAGAGCCAGACGCTGTCCTTCTTGCGCCGCCAAGTAGCGAAGCAACGGCAGCACAGCATCATGGGCAGTGGCCACCGACGCAATCACGGATACGCCAGAAGCCTGTGCCCGACGTGCGTAGGCGGTCGCGAGATCACCTACGGCGACGAGTGCGGTCACTCCATACTCTGCTAATGCATCACCGATTTGCTCATGCATCGAGACAGCATTCTCTCCGAGTTCCAACATGTCGCCGAGCACAGCCACCCGCTTGTCACAATCGATGTCTTTGAGGACCTGAAGACCTGCTTGCATAGAGACCGGTGAGGCATTATAGCTGTCGTCAATCACAGTGACGAGGCCACACTCCTGCACGCTCATTCGCTGTCCGGTCAATTCGGCGTGCGCCAACGCATGCGCGGCAGTCATCAGATCAATTTCCATATGCGCGGCGATGAGCAAGGCGATCAATGCGTTTCTACCTTGATGAACTCCTGGCGTCGGTAACCGTACGGGTTCGCCCAAGCCTGCGACGACAATTTCTGACCCTTGTCCAAGCGGCTGATATGACACCATCTGCAAATCGGCTTTAGGCGTCTGGCCAAAGGTCTTGACGCCAACACCAGACGGCACGGCAAGAGGCGCTAACAGCGGCTCATCGTCAGGTAAAACAGCGAGTCCCCCCATGGGCAAAGAAGCGATCAATTCCCACTTAGCAGCTGCAATCGCAGCGCGTGTACCGAGCAGTTCTAAGTGCGCTTCGCCGATGATCGTGATCGCCCCGATATCCGGGCGCGCAATGCTGCATAACTCAGCGATCTGCCCACGACCACGCATCCCCATCTCGAGAACGGCCACTTCCACATCCGGCTCCCAGTCGAGAATGCACAGGGGTAGACCGATATGACTATTCAGATTGCCGGGTGTCTTGTACGTTTTGTACCGCGTAGCTAGCACTGCGGCAACGAGATCTTTTGTCGAAGTCTTGCCATTGCTTCCGGTGACCGCGACGACTTTGGCTCGATGCCCTCGCCGATAGGCTGCAGCAAGCTTTTGCAGCGCAACCAGCGCATCGTTCACGCAAACATGTGGTTGGCCTGCCAGTGCCGGTGGTAACTCGCGATCGCGCTGCCACAAAAAGGCGGCGGCCCCCTGCTCCATAGCGGTCTGGCAGTAATCGTGCCCGTCGAAAGACGGGCCGGACAGCGGAATGAACAGCCGCCCGGCCACGTCTTGCCGTGAATCAGTCACGACTCCAGCAAAAGTCACGTCGTTTCCTGAGAGCTCGCCTGCGCAAGCCTCCGCCACAAAGGAAAGTCGACTGCGAATCATCGCTCGCCCCTCACAATCTCCGCCGCCACGACACGATCATCAAAATCGTGGTACGTCTTGCCAATGATTTGGTACGTCTCGTGTCCTTTGCCAGCGATTAAAACGACATCGCCTGGCTGCGCATGCGCCAAAGCCATCCGAATCCCTTCGGCTCGCGCTACTTCGCGCACATACTTGCCTTTGGCGCTGTCTTTGATAGCGACTTCCATATCGTCGAGGATCGTCTCTGGATCTTCCGTGCGTGGATTATCGGAAGTCAGTACCGTCAGATCGCTGTACTGTGTCGCGACGCGTGCCATTATCGGCCGCTTAGTACGGTCACGGTCGCCGCCGCAGCCGACCACCGTGATCACCTTGCCTGTCACAAACTCACGCACTGTCGTCAGCGCATTCTCTAGGCTGTCTGGTGTATGTGAGTAGTCCACCAGGATCGTGTACGGCTGCCCGGCAAGCACTGGTTCAAAGCGTCCGGGCACGCCTTGGATCCTTTCTAGCGATTGCACGATGGTCGCTAAAGGGAGCCCGAGCGCGAGACAGGTGGTCGCTGCAGCCAGCGCATTGTACACACTGAACCGACCGGTCATCTGCAACTTGACGCGCGCGTCTCCTGCATAAGCGTGCAAAGCAAAGGTCACCCCGTCACCGCTTATCTGCACATCCGTGGCACGCACATCGGCTTCTTTGTCGATTGCGTAGGTAAGCACTTGCTGTACAGTTCCCTCGGCGTACACTTCACTCCACGCATCATCCGCATTGAGCACAGCGACCGGTAAAAAGCCGTCCGCGCACGGGGCATAGTCGTTACCGAGGCGAGAAAACAGCAGACCTTTGGCTTGTCCGTACGCCTCCATCGTACGATGGTAATCCAAGTGGTCCTGCGTCAAATTGGTAAACACAGCCACTCGGTACGCTACACCCGCGGACCGTCCTTGCACCAGCGCATGAGAAGATGTCTCCATGACGACATAATCCGTATGTAGATCGGCCATTTCACGCAGTACGCGGGCAAATTCTACCGGCATCGGCGTCGTGGGTGTCGTGATGCTTTTGGTCTTGAGTTCACCATTACTAGCGCGTAGCTCCACAGATCCGATGAGACCTGTAGCTTTGCCATGGTCCTGTAGGATCTGTTCGATGAACATCGTAGTCGTTGTTTTGCCGTTCGTCCCAGTCACGCCAATCACGGACAACGCACGCGCCGGATACCCGTATAACGCATGTGCTAAAAGCGGCGTCACACGGCGCGTAGATGGGACAATCAGTTGGGCAACAGCAACGTCGAGCGGATATTCGGCGAGGACTGCAACCGCCCCTTTGTCCACTGCTTGTTGCGCGTACTGATGCCCGTCTTGATGATCGCCGCGAAAGGCAACGAATAGGTCACCCGGCTGCGTGGTACGGCTGTCCTCCGTCATCCCGCTGATCTCGACTTCACCATCTCCGAGGAGTTCTTTGCGTAAAAGCAGTTTCGCTAAATCTTTGAGTTGCATCTCATCTTCCTCCAATTCCATAAACGACGAGCGTCTTCGGCTAATAATTTAGGATAGGACGCCACTCCATGGTTGTCAACGACCCTGTCGAGTCACCCAGTGCCGTTACCCTTGCGGACTCGGTCCGAGATAAAGTCGCACCATGCTGCCTTGCGGGAGTTTGACACCTGCCGCCGGCGCTTGACCGATCACGTACGGACCATCACCTACGACTGACAGGCGCAGGATCGATCCGCCTTCGATAATGGAGCGCGCTGCGTCTCGATAGCTCTTACCGGCAAGGCTTGGCACTGTCGTCATCACCGGATCGATGCCGTACCGATACTTCTTCGCAATTCCTGTTACTTGCGGCTGAACACCCATATACTGCAGGCTGTCGGCCAGCACATTGCCAATCACGGGCGCCGCGATGACCCCGCCAAAAACCAGTTTGCCTTTGGGGCGCGGATAGTCAATCGCGACATACGCCACCAGCCGCGGGTGGTTGGCAGGTGCCATTCCGATAAACGATACGATATAGTGCTGTCGCGAGTAACCACCATTTTCAACAACCTGAGCTGTCCCTGTCTTGCCGCCGATCCGATACCCTTCATGAAAAGCGTTGGCGCCAGAACCTTGCGCCACAACACTTTCCAGCGCGTTGCGCACCTCAGCTGCCACTTGCGTCGATACGACGCGACGAACCACCTGCGGGGCATACGAGACTACGGTTTTGCCAGTTTGCGGGTCGATGACTTTCTCCACAATTTGCGGCTTCATCAGGAGTCCGCCGTTGGCAATCGCTGACACGGCCATCACTTGCTGAATCGGCGTCACCGAAACGCCTTGCCCGAATGCTGTAGTAGCGAGTTCAAGCGGACCGACACGACTCGGTGAAAACAAGATACCGCGGCTTTCTCCAGGCAGCGCAATCCCAGTCTTTTGGCCAAATCCAAAGGCTTTGATATACGAGAACAGCGACTGTTTGCCCAGACGCTCCCCAAGTTGGATGAAACCAGGGTTGCAGGAGTTTTCGACGACATTCAGATACGACTGCTTGCCATGCCCGCCAGCTTTCCAGCAACGAATTTTATGTCCAGCTACTTCGTAATATCCTGGATCATAAAAACCTTCCGACAGACTGACCTTCTTCTCTTGTAGAGCGGCTGCCAAAGTCACGATCTTGAACGTCGATCCCGGCTCAAAGGTCTGCCAGATCGCGAGATTGCGGTTATACACTTCTTGCGGCACCTTGCGCCATTCGACTGGATTGAACGACGGATAATTGGCCATCGCCAAGATCTGTCCGGTCTGTGGATTGGCCACTAAGAGGGTCACGTGATCCGGTGAATACTCGCTGACCACACTTTGAATCTCGCGTTCTGCGAACTGCTGAATCTGCTTGTTGAGCGTCAGTTCCACGTTGTCGCCAGGTACAGGCGGCACGTAAACGTCATTGGTCCCTGGAATCTCTTCTCCGCGGGCATTCGCGACAAAGCGAATGGCGCCTGATTTGCCAGTCAGATACTTGTTGAACGTCAGCTCTATGCCGCTGAGTCCTTGCCCTTCGCCACCTGTGACCCCGAGAACTTGAGCCGCCATCGAACCGTCCGGGTACGTGCGCCGCCCTTCTTCCGTCAGGTAGATGCCAGGCAACTGTAAAGCGCGAATGGCGCGCGTCTTGGCCTCATCAAGGCGTCGCCCCCACGGCCTGATGTAGACCATCAAAGCGTTTTTGGAGATCATTTTTTGGATCTTGGCAGGCGTGCCTCCTATGATCTGCGATAAGAGCGCTGCCGTGCGCGCCTTGTCTTTGATCTGACGTGGCACGGCGATAATCGACGAGGCGCTGGCGGTAAACACCAGCGGCTGACCTTGATCATCCAGGATCTCTCCACGTGGAGCGGTCACAGGCACGCTTCTGTACAGACGGTTCCAATCGGCCGCCGCGATCACCGTCACGTGCACGAGTCGCCCAAGAAGCAGCGACAGGGCGCATACGCAACCTAACAAAACCAGAAAAATTCTTCGCCTTACCTTTGTTTGCGTCACTCTCATCTATCGTCACCCGCGCGTCTGTCTTGTCCTCAAAATTGTATGCGCCCGATAGGTTTCATAGACTTAAAGGGGCAACGGTCAAAGTGAGGAGAGGCAGACAGGCCGCAGGCGATTATTCGCGCGCGGCCACGGGACTAAAGTGTACTGTCAACTTCGTGCCAAGTGGTACAATGCGACCCGCCGGCAAAGACTGAGCCGACACATACCCGTCTCCGACGGGATTCAATTCGATGCCGAGCAAGGAACATACACTAACCGCTTCAACCATCGGCATCCCTCTGAGATCAGGCACTTTGACCCGACCGGTCAGTGCAGTCGAAGACGAACTGGCGATCACCACTTGCGTGCCTTGCGCTTCACGCGTGCCCACAGCCGGCCACTGACGCGTGACGGTGCCTGTATGATCGATAGATGCGACCGCAAAACCTGCGGCTTTGAGCACCGTGTCCGCCCGACTAACTGAAAGCCCTGTGACGTTCGGTACAGGCGCATACGGTTTGACGCTCACGTCAGCAAACGGGTTGGTCCCGGTCTTCCCTTGCGGCGGAACGCGCAGATACTGCATCGTCTTGCTCATCACGAACGCAGCTGCCGGGGAGGCCACGTCGTTGCCGAATTGGGCCGTGTTGTGCGGATCGCTGACAGTGACGATGATCGCGATACGCGGATGATTGGCTGGCACGAATCCGACAAAAGACAGATTGTAGCGATTGGCATAGTAGGTGCCAGTTTTCGGATCAGGAATATTGGCGGTCCCCGACTTGCCGGCTACACTGTACCCTGGGATGGCAGCAGCAGTGTCAATACCTGGGTAAACGGAGACGTCTTCCACCATGACATTCGCAATTTCTTTCATGATCGCTTTTGGCGCCACGCGTCGAACAAAGCGTGGCCTGCGGTTATAGACGACTTTGCCATTCGGTGCAACCACTTTTTGCACGACATAAGGCGTCAGCAGTCTCCCGCCGTTCGCTACCGCATCCACCTCTTGCATTTGCTGAATCGGGGTGACCGCGAGGCCTTGTCCGAAGGTCGTGGTAGCAAAATCGACTGCGTTGATATTGTGCGGATTAAAGAGAATCGAAGTTCCCTCACCAGGCAGATCTATGCCAGTCGGTTTGTCCATCCCATATAGGTGAATATAGTGAGCCAGTGTCAGCGGGCCTTCCGCCTGTCCGATATGAATGAATCCAACGTTGCTAGAGAGCATCATCGCTTCGCGGTAGGTAATGCGTCCCCAACCCCAAATGTTCCAGTCGTGAATCGGCACGCCATTGACATAATCCACGCCCGACATGTACGTCTGGTTCAAGCTGATGGCATGTGTCGCCAAGGCGCCGGTGAGCGTGACAATTTTAAACGTCGAACCAGGCTCAAAAGGATCTGAAATCGCCCAGTTCGTATCGAGCGTCGAGCTAGGAAACTTCCAATAGTCGTTAGGATTATAATTCGGCAGTGTAGCCATCGCCAGTATGGCACCTGTGTTCGGATTGGACACGATGATGGTGGCATGCTCCGGTGTAAAGCGCTGTTTGATGACAGCAAGCGCCTCTTCTGCGTAGTGCTGAATCGATGCATTCAGACTCAGATAGACGCTGTCCCCGTTGTGCACGGGCTTGGTCACTACAGGGTGAAAAGGTAAGGGATTACCTGCCGCATCCTGTTGAAACTTTTCTGTTCCCGGAATACCGTTTAGCCACTTGTTATATTCAAGCTCGACCCCTGCAGCCCCTTGCCCCGTCTGGTCGACAAATCCGACTACTTCAGACGCGAAGCGCCCATCCGGATACATTCGATCGTAAATTTCTGTAGGGTTGATATCATTGTCAAGACCGTACTTGTGAAATAACGCCACAAGCTGGTCTTTATGGGCGAGTGTGACATTGACAAGATACGGATAGATTTGCACCCATCCGCTACGCTTCATTTCTTTGTCCATAAACTGCGTCGGAGCACCTACGATCGAAGCGATACCAGACGCGACTGCTTGTGCGACGGCGGCGCCTGACTTTGCCACACCCGAGGGATAAATATCCACATCGTAGGCTGGCATGTCAAATGCGAGCTGATCGCCATTCGCGTCGTAAATCGAGCCGCGCATCGGCATGATCGTCTGCGTTGCATCCCACTGCTTGGCCGCGATGCTAGGCAAGGTGGCATCAGCGTGCTGTACATAAGTCACTCGCGCAATGACGACTGCCAAAAGTCCTATAAATCCGTAGCGCAACAACTGTGACCGAATGCGTGTACTCGAGGCGTTCAACGGCCACTCGTCCCCACGACAACGGGCGTGGCTGGCGTCATCTTCAGTACATTCTCAGCGATGTTCAAAATCCGCGTAGGCGAAGACAGTTCGTATACGGTAGATTGCAAAGCGGCGTCACGCGTCTGTTGATGAGATAGAACGATCTTCAACCCCTGCACATCGTAATTGTTGGTCACTAGAGTAGCATAGCGACTGACAAGCAAGAGTGCAATGAGGACGCAGAAAATAAGTACGCCAATAAGTCCCAGTCGGTCGCGCGTTTGCGCCGCTTCCTGCGCGCGTTGACGCTCTCTCGTCAGATCTGCTTGCGCATGGTCTGGTTGCGTCGGTCTTTCTGCTGGCAATGCGTATTCTCTCATTGGATCTATGGCCATCATTCATGTTCCTCTCTTCCTATATGAAAACCTGCAACTAAAAACAACACGCTACGATACGGTCCATCTATGTGTTTATACACGCTCAGCCACACGCAGTTTCGCGGATCGGGCCCTCTGGTTGCGTTCGAGCTCTGCATCCGATGGCTCTATGGGCTTACGCGTCAATACACGCAGCGTTTGTCTCTTGTTGCAAGTGCACATAGGTTGCTGCGGCGGGCAGACGCACGTTTTCGCGGCGTTTGCGTAAGCCTGTTTAACAATGCGATCTTCAAGGGAATGAAAAGAAATAACTGCCATGCGTCCGCCTACACGCAGTAGGTCGGGCGCTTCTTGCAAAAAACGCTCAAGTACGCTGAGTTCACCATTGACGGCTATGCGCAAGGCTTGAAAGACCCGTTTCGCGGGATGCCCACCTTCGCGGCGAGCGGCCGCTGGGATCGCGGCTTTGATGAGATCCACCAGTTGACCTGTGGTCTCAACAGGGCGCTGTCCACGCTCGCGAACTACAAAAGAGGCGATGCGCGCTGCCCACTTTTCTTCGCCGTAGTCCCGAAAAAGGACGGTCAACTCACGCTCTGTCCGGTCCCTCAACAAATCTGCAGCCGTCGTTTCCATCCGGCGGTCCATCCGCATATCGAGCGGGGCGTCGTGCTGATAGGAAAAGCCGCGCTGTGCTTCATCAAGCTGCGGTGAAGACACGCCTAGATCGAGCAGTATGCCGTCTACTGCGTCGACACCGAGCTCGCGCAAAACGCTCCCGGCGTCCTCAAAGTTAGCCCGTACCACTTGCAGGCGGTCGCCGTACGCCGCCCCCCACTGCTGCGCGTGCCGAATCGCACGCTCGTCCTGGTCGATCGCGATCACACGACCAGACGGTCCACTTCGTTCCAACCAGAGTCGCGTGTGTCCGCCACCACCGAGTGTGCCGTCGAGGATGACGCTGTCGCCTGTAGGCTGCAAAGCCGCCACCGTCTCTTCGAGCAGCACTGTCTCGTGTTGAAATGCACTGTGCACGCTGCGACCCCCATACCTATCATCTTGCATCCACTAGAAATCCAGATCGACCAGCCCAGAGGCAAGCTCACTAAACGCCCCTTGCGCACTCGTGGAGTACGACTTCCAGCGCTGTGCATCCCAGATCTCCATCCGGGCGCCAACCCCAATAACGACACAGTCTTGCGTGATCCCGGCATACTCCCGCAGATTCACCGGAACGACTACGCGCCCTTGCCGGTCCAAATCACATTCTGACGCGCCACTGAAGAAAAAACGAATAAACTGCCGAGCGTCTCCTCGCGCCAGTGGCATAGCGCGCAGTTTCGCTTCTAGGTTCTCCCAATCTTTGCGCGGGTAAACAAAAAGACATTCGTCAAGACCTCTTGTCATGACAAAGGAGGAGCCAAGGTCTTCGCGAAACTTGGCAGGTATCGTGATGCGCGCTTTATCGTCCAGACTGTGCTGGTATTCACCCATAAACACGCATCGATCACCCACATTCCTCGCAAAGTCCTCCACAACGCCCCACTTTACCCCACTTATAAGTTAGATTCGCCTCAAAAACACGAAATCCTGCTTTCTCATGAAGAGAAGGCAGGATTTTTTATTGACCATTTTTCGCACACCGTATCTACCACTTCAACATCACGAGATTCTCGCTTGTCCAAGCGAACTCAGCAAGCTCCGCCACCCAATCCGTTCCGTACTTCGCGATCATCGACAATGGCGACAAAAGACGCTCTTGCTCATGGTGGTTTGGATATAGCCAAGCCGTCAATTTCGTGTGCGCTTCAACCGTTTCCCGGTGCTTGCGGCCGAGCGCGCTTAGCGCCTTGCCCTCGAGCTTGCCGACGCTATGCGAAAGCGAGCGTTTGGTCTTATCCAGCGACTTTTGCAAAAGCGGGTCGAGTTGAAGAAAGTAGTCCGCAGATTCATCAATCAAGGCTGCAACCGCTTGTTGCAGCGATGCCACCCGCTCAGCCAATGGCGGGTTCACTTCACGGCGCAGCCAGTCTTGCAAAAGCGTCGGATCGGAAACCTGATCAAGCCCGACGCCAAACGCCTCCAGGGTCCTTGCCACCCCTGACGGCAGGTGCAAGGCACGCATCCGCAAGTACAACGGCGGCACTTTGCGTCCTGCGGCATGGAATATCGGACCCATCATCCCGTGATAGGCGACTTCCGCCGCGCCTCCCACATAGGCAAGCACGGGTAAGAGAACATCTTGTGTGACAGGCCGATAGAGCACCCCTCCTGAAAAGTCCTGAGGACGCTCTTGTAGGCGAGATTGTAAGGACGAGCGAGACAATGATTCGTTACTGTCCCTCACAACGAGCGTCTGCGGCTGATCGCTAAGGTCAAGTGCGGAACGCGTCTGACCATGAATCAAGTACAGCAGCGTATGCTTATCATGAAACTCCACTTGCGGTGTATAGCCTTTGGCGCGAACCTGTTGCGCTCCTTCGCGAGCGGCCTGGACAAATCGCTCGGGTTGCTCCAAGACACTTGAAAATGCGGGACGCATGAGCGCGCGCAGATCCGGGCGCAGTGGATTCACATATAACATCGGTGTACCTTGTAGCCAGATGCCGAGCAGCGCAGCAAAGCCGTCAGCCATATTCCCCGTCTCGCGATATGCACGAGACACCGCCTCAATCACATCTTCGCGGTACAGACCGTCAGGCAGATCAGCCGAGAGTTCTTGGATCAAACGATCCAGGTCCCGGTCACTGATCACGTGCTGACCGACTGGCGTGCGTAGCGCTGGTCGGTCTTTGATCACCGCGCGTCCAAGATTCCCATGACGCGTGACATAATATGCAGATGCCGCCTCATCAAAGTCGTGATCTTCAGCGGCAATCCAAAACACCGGCACGACTGGGCGAGACAACACGCGCTCGAGTCGCTTGGCTAAAGAGACCGTGGAAATGGCCTTGTATACCGTGTAAGAGGGCCCTGTGAAAAGACCGGCTTGCTGCCCTGTGACCACCGTCAGACAGCCGGGTTGGGCAAGTTTCTGTAATAAAGGCTCCGCTGTTTCCAGTGTGCCGATCTCACCCGCATACGCGCGCAGCGCCTCTACAAGTAGCGGACGCTGCGTTTCATCATACAGGCCATCCACGTCACTCGCGCGCCGTACAGCAAAGCGGTCATCACGCGTGTCGTAATCGTACAAGGACAGTGCTTCACTGTTGCCGTCTAAACAAGCGTCAGTCAACGCGTTACCAGTGGGTTGAACGCGACAGTCTATATCCATAATTAAACAAACTCCCGTTCATCAAAAGACATCACTACATGTAAGCCCGCGCGTAAGGGGTAGGCGGAGTCACTGGATGGCCCAAGGTCTGCAGCGCCTTGTGCCCCCAGTGCGGGTCGCGCAAGAAGCCACGGGCAATGGCGACTGCGTCGGCTTGTCCGGACTGTATAACGTGCTCAGCCAACAGCGGATCGTCGAGCATACCGACCGCGATGACGGGGACTGACACCTGCGCTTTGACGAGGGCCGCCAGCGGCACCTGATAGCCTGGATACACGTGTGGCGGTACAGGTGTGTTACCTCCCGAGCTAACATCGATAAAAGCCGCACCAGCATCTGCAAAGCGCTTGCTAAAACGCGCGGCTTCGTGGCCATCATAACCATCCGCATGATAGTCAGTGGCAGAGATCCGCACCCCGACTGGAACCGAACTCGAAACCGTGGCACGTACTGCCGCGATGACTTCGAGCGTCAAGCGGATGCGGCCTTCAAAATCACCACCGTACCGATCCTCTCGCTTGTTCGAAAACGGCGACAGAAATTGATGAAGTAGGTAACCGTGAGCCGCATGGATCTCCAGGACATCAAATCCGGCTTCCACCGCCCTTTTAGCAGCGGCCGCAAAACGCTCTACAATCTCGGCGATTTCGCCCTCTTGCAATGCCCGCGGCGTTTGGTAGCGGTCATTGAACGCGAGCGCAGAAGGCGCGACGATTGGCTCCGGAACGTCCGCTTTACGTCCGGCGTGCGCGAGCTGGATCCCCATCTTTGTTCCGTGCTGATGCGCAAACGAAACGATTCTGCTAAGGCCTTCGACTTGCTGCGAATCATATAACCCAAGATCCCGTGTAGAGATAAATCCACGCGCTTCTACTGCACTTGCCTCAACCATCGTCAGAGCGGCCCCACCAAGCGCCAAAGATCCATAATGCACCATGTGCCAATCTGTCACGCGTCCATCGCCTTGCGCCATGTACTGGCACATCGACGAAACGACTATCCGATTATGCAGTTCGAGCGTCCCCACTGACCAAGAGTCTGAGAGTGATGGCATAGTGAACACGCCTCCTTACCACGAGTGTCTGCAAGACGCAGCCCTCTTACTATACAAAAGAGAGCAACTAAAGTAAAATCGAGCCGCTCTCTTAGCCTATCAAGCGTGTCTTGTGCTTTTAGACACAATGTCCGCCGCATGTGTCAGTTCTCGGAGCACGTCGACTTTCCACTGATCCGCAAACAGTCTCGCTTTAATGTAGGCTTCGCCTGTCTGGCGTGAACTGTACTGGGGCGGCAGACGATTAAGCGCAATCGCCAATATGTCATTTTGGCAAACTTCGCACATGCAGCCGGTATAACCGTCTTCGAATATATCTTGAAGCGCGTTGCGAGCTATTTCCTCCATTACGTTGACCACCATGGAAGATCTCTCCTTTAAGGTATATATCGCGTCCATTGTATCACGGGTTCTTTGGGTATACTACCAGACACACTGACTCGGAGGGAAGACGATGGCGGCTGACTACTGTAAGAAGCGTCTGCGTATCCACATGCCAGGCCTTCTGGACGAAAACTTGCAAACCCTCACGCGGAGTCTATTGTCGATGGTTCGCGGCGTACACACGGTAACGCTCAGTCCCATTTCCCAGCGCGTGCTGATTATCTACGACGATCGTCTGGTTGAAGCTGGACAACTGACAGCGCTCACTGGACACTTGTGCGAACGTCAGCATGCGCTCACTCCTGCTACTACCTACACGCAAAACCGTGCGAAGACTGTGGTGGCACTCCCATTGCTGCTTCTCACCGCGACAGGGCTGCGGCGCCTCGTTTTCGGTCGCTCGCCAGCGACGCAAAGCATCGTGCTCTTCGAAGTCGCTACAGCCCTCTCCGTATTTAGCGGCTACCCGCAACTGCGCTCGCGCGTTCGCGCGTTGGCCCGCCGGCTACACATCAGCGACGATGCGCTGCTAACGAGTGCCGCACTCGTACTGGCAGTACTTCGCGAATCGCCGCTTGTATTTCTCAGCCTCTTTACACTGAGCTACAGCGCCTTCAAAAAACGCGATAACGTCATAGCGGCAGCAGCACGCGCAGGGGAATCTGTGGCCGATCTCACTTCAGAAAACCTGGAACCTACTCCGGTTGCCCGCTATGGACAGTACAGTGGACGTGTAGGGGCCGTAATTGCCGTACTGACCGCCTTCATGCGACAAGATCCTTTGCAAGCCTCCGCTGTGCTACTCGCAGCCAACCCGCGGCCAGCCGTCGTCGGCGCGCGGTATACTTTGAATTACGGCGAAATTCTCACGCATGAAGAGTGTGCCTATATACCACTGCACACTGGGATGGATCTCTATGAACTGGCCGATGCACAAGAAGTGGTATGTCTGCACGCGCGTAGCGATCGCTTTCAGACCCCCGCTGCACACGGGCTGTATGTGCACAGTCACCATATTCGCGAATTCACTGAAGCTCCACCTGCACAGGGGAAAAAACGCAACTGTGAGCGCCCTTTGCGGCGTGTCGTACTGTTAGACGCCACCGTCGAGATGCCTGCGTGCCATCAACGACAAGGAGACACGCTTTATCTACGCGGCGATATGGCCGCCTTATTACGCACACGCGCGCTCAGCCAATCTCTACGTACACACATCAAATTCACAACCCAACTCACGGCGGTGTTTAACCTCATAGCCGTGACAGCGGTGATCGCCCTAAAACAGACCCGCACGATCAACGTGGCCTCGGATCTCTTCACGCTTTTGGTGCTCGCCTTGCCAAACCAACTACGACGACAAGCGAATCTCACTTTACGGGCATGAAAAAGGGCAGCTCGATTGGCTGCCCTTTGCGTGGGGTTATCAGCGTTCAGACTCAGGCTGAATATCTGACATCACCGTTTCCAGCAACTCTTGATATTCTGGCTTCAGTCCTGCCCCCACTTCTTCCACAGCATCTGCAAATTGGGCCAGCGCCTCCGGGTTGCGAACTGCGAGATCGCCCGGCACATGGCGCCCCGTGTGTGGATGAGCTTGCGTACTGCTTAGTGGTTTCGGCATCAAATGCTCAGGTAACACCTTTTGCTCAGGCACATTTTCAGTAGCAGCCGATTCCACCGCCTGCCACGACGCGCCTTCAGACAGGGTAGGCGCCTGTGCATCTGAGCCACCTATGGCCCCAGTCTCCATTTGCACAGCGGAGCGCCCACGAAAGAAGGTTCGGCGCGCGCCTTCTGAAACATTGTCTGCCACACCCAGGGTGCTGGCCAGCCCACCAACCACTGTTTTGCGCAGCCAAGATTCTCCGCTTCCTTGTTGCTCGTGCTGCCGCCACTGTTCGCGCTTATCTGATGCATCGGCCAAAATGGCTTTTGATTCCTCTGTTACACGTCCTCCGACATCAGCAAGACGGTCGCCTAGTTTCAAAACCCCTACTGCTGCACTGACTGTCGCTGCCCGCAAGGCTCTGCGTACTGGCGGGATCGCCAACACACCTACGACGCCAAGCGCAATCCACGCTGCCGGATTGTCCCTAAAGGGTCGTCCGAATGCCACCGTTCACCGTCCCCTTTCCTGCGTACCACTGTCTTTACTTGGTATAGAATGCCCTGACAAACGTCATCGCATGCGAACCTGACGCGTGGCGCATCCTAGTGGTAAAGGGGGTAGCGGACTATGGACGCGACTAAACTGCAAGGAGTGGCTGTCGTTGCTGCCATCTCCGTCATCGCCTGGTTAACGGCGCCCGCCGTCCGACGCAACTATAGACACGTGACAAAAACGGTGGGAGAAGGACTCTCAAACACATGGCGCCAAGGCCGTAGGTGGGTAGAAATTGGACGCGAAGAGATCGCAGATATCGTAGCGGACGCTCAACTCGAGCGTATGCGCCGAGCGATCGACCGTGAGCTTGCAGACTCCTAACCGGGTAAGGCAAAGGCGATGGGCATTGTGAGCCATCGCCTTTGCCCGCTTTTACACAGGATAGACCGCATGTTTACGCATAGAAAATGTCGGATCCTTTTGAGCGAGATGACGATATCGACGAACTAACTCTTCTCGCAGTTGACTCGGTTGCACCACCACATCAACCACCAAATCAGACGCCAAGCGGAAGATATCAATATCTTCTTTGTACTCGTCACGTTTCTCTTGCACAAAAGCGGCTCTTTCGGCGTCCGGCAATTCTGCGATTTTGTTGCTGTACACGGCATTGACAGCCGCCTCGGGCCCCATGACCGCGATCTGTGCGCCTGGTAGAGCGATGCAGACATCAGGTTCAAACGCAGGGCCGGCCATCGCATAGAGACCCGCTCCGTAAGCTTTGCGCACGACCACAGAAATTTTCGGCACAGTGGCTTCAGCCATCGCCGCAATCATCTTGGCGCCATGCCTGATGATACCTGCACGCTCGACTTTGGTTCCGATCATAAAGCCTGGGACATCCGCCAAAAACAAAAGAGCGATGCCAAAAGCGTCGCACAAAGTGACGAACTTGGCCGCCTTGTCCGCCGAGTCGACAAACAATACGCCGCCTTTGACACGCGGTTGATTAGCCACAATCCCGACAGGTTTCCCGTCAATGCGGGCAAATCCCGTGATCAGCTCGCCGGCAAACAGCTTTTTG
Organism: Bacillota bacterium; assembly: GCA_026627345.1. Taxonomy (GTDB): domain Bacteria; phylum Bacillota; class Bacilli; order Alicyclobacillales; family SLC66; genus JAPNUJ01. The sequence goes on from JAPNUP010000016.1 coordinate 29,960, forward strand.
ATTTCAAAGAACGACCCTTCATCGATGAGCGTGTCAATTAACTCGTACATATTGAACGGTGCATTCTGGTTGTCTGGAATAATGTCTTCTAGTGGACGCAGTCCTGCTTTTGGCGCCTCTGCTGGGTGCTCAGGCGGCTTCTGTGCAAAATGTCCCGGGAAATAACTCAGATAGGTGCGTGCCAGTGAGAGAGCCTCTTCTTCTGACTTGGCCAACACATCCCCACATCCACTGACTGAACAGTGCATGCGCGCACCGCCCATCTCTTCGAGCGTGACTTTCTCCCCAATGACCATCTCTGCCATCCGCGGTGATCCAAGGTACATACTCGCGTTACCTTCAACCATCATCACAACATCGCAAAAAGCCGGAATATAAGCGCCCCCTGCCGCAGAAGGCCCAAATAGTACACACACCTGCGGTACCATGCCAGACATCTTGACTTGATTGTAGAAGATGCGCCCCGCACCTCGACGTCCTGGAAACATCTCCAACTGATCAGTGATGCGCGCTCCGGCCGAGTCGACAAGATAAATCATTGGCACGCGCAGCCGGATCGCCGTCTCTTGAATGCGAATGATTTTTTCCACTGTGCGCATGCCCCACGACCCGGCCTTCACGGTGGAGTCATTGGCCATCACGCAGACCGTCTGACCATGAATACGCCCAAGCCCGGTCACAACGCCATCGGCCGGTAGATCCCCCGCCTGGCAGTTAGCGAACAATCCATCTTCGACTTCACAATCGTCATCAAGCAACAGGCGCAGCCGTTCGCGTGCAAAGAGCTTCCCTACTTCGCGATTTTTATCATGGTACTTTTGTGCGCCGCCGCTACGCACCTTCTGCGTGCGGGCGGTCAGTGAACTCTGCTGTGTATCGTCAGTCAATTTCAGCACCGCCTCATCTGTCATTTCTCAGCATTACGGCGTAGCCGCATCGCTGTTAGCGCCCTTCGTAACGAGGCGCACGCTTTTGCGCGAAGGCAGTCAGTCCTTCTAAGCGATCCTGTGAATGCAATACGCGCTCGTAGGCTCTTCGCTCTATTTCGAGACCTTCCTCAAGCGGACGACCTAAGCCATGGTCGATCGCCGCTTTGGCAGCGCGAAGGGCGATCGGGCCCCCTTGCGCCATCTCTTGTGCCAAGGTCACCGCGGTCGTCAGCACCTCCTGCGCCTCTGTAAGACGTTCGACCATTCCGAGCTTGAAAGCTTCCTCACCAGTGATCCGTCTTCCTGTCAAGATGAGATCCTTCGCCCGTCCAGGACCGATCAGCCGCGCCATCCGCTGCGTGCCACCAGCTCCTGGAATGATCGCGAGACGTGTTTCCGTCAGGCCGATGACCGCGTCTTTCGCAATCACGCGCACATCACAAGCCAGCGCGAGCTCACACCCCCCACCTAGCGCCACGCCCGCGACCGCTGCGATCACCGGTTGCTCAAGCGCGGCGATCCGTTCGATGACCGTTCGGATGCGTCCGACAGCGTTTTGCGCTTGCTCTTCTGACATCGTGCGTCGTTCCTTGAGATCAGCCCCGGCGCAAAACGCTTTTGTTCCTGCCCCTGCTATGACCACGCAGCGTATATCTTCGCGCTGTTCAACCTCGGTCAGTCGGGCATCCATCTCATCGAGCAAGGCGAGTGACAGTGCGTTCATCGCCTCGGGTCGCTGTAGCGTGACGATGGCCACTCCGTTTTCTACGTTGAGCGTACACAGTGTCATGAGCAGGCTCCTTTCTCTGTTGCAAGCACTTGGCTCATGCGGCTGTTGAGCGGTTTGCCGAGTTCTCGCGACAAATGTTGTCCCGCCTCGCCGAGCAAGACTTCATCGATGCCGGTGTGTACTTGGCAGCCGTGTAACAAGTGTACCAAGTCATCCGTCGCCACATTGCCCGCCGCTCCTGGCGCATATGGGCAGCCGCCCAGACCGCCTAGTGAACTGTCAAAACGCGTAATCCCCATCTCGAGCCCCGTCAGGATGTTGGCCAGCGCTGCGCCGCGCGTATCATGCATGTGCAAAGCGAGCCGGTCGGCGGGTACATCGCGCAGCAGTACTTCGAGTACGGCCTCTGTCTGACGTGGACTGGCCACCCCGATCGTATCGCCGAGCGCGATTTCATCGACGCCTCCTGCAAGCAAGGTCAGCGCGATACGGCGCACTGTCGATACGTCTACAGCCCCTTCGTAGGGGCAGCCAAAGACAGTGGATATATAACCGCGTACGCGCATCCCACTGGCGCGCGCCTGTTTCGCGACTTCTGTGAGAAGCGGTAGCGTCTGTTCGATCGATTTATTGATGTTGCGTTGGTTGTGCGTCTCACTAGCTGACATAAAGACGGCTGCTACGTCTATGCGCGCAGCGATGGCCCGTTCCAACCCGCGCAGGTTTGGCACCAAAGCTGCGTAAGTCACTCCTGCGTCGCGCGGCAGCGCAGCACAGACCTCATCGGCGTCGGCCAGACGCGGGATCCACTGCGGACTCACAAAACTGCTGGCTTCGATATGCTTGACTCCCGCCGCCACCAAATCCTGAATGAATGCAATCTTTTGCTCGGCGCAAAGCGTAACCGCCTCATTTTGCAAGCCATCGCGAGGACCGACTTCCCACAGTGTGACGCGATCCGGCCAGCGCATCTTACGCGAGCTCCACAACGACATCGCCATCATTGACGAAGTCGCCTTCTTGCACAAGAATGCGAGTCACAGTCCCGCCCACTTCCGCGGTCACAGGAACCTCCATCTTCATCGATTCGAGAATCACTGTGTCGTCCCCGACAGATACCACTTGACCTACTTGTACCAAAATCTTATACACAGTACCTGCCATATTCGATGCAATCGCTGCCATATCGTGTCAGCCTCCTGATATGATGAATGGTTACCACAGCCCATCTTATGAAGATGCCTGCGCTTGCAGTGCTGCGATGAAGCCGGTGTGGGTCTGCCCTTGCACAAAAGCTTGACTGTTCATAATCGTGATCAAAAGCGGCAGATTGGTCTTGACCCCTGACACCACATAGCCTTCTAGGGCTTCGAGCATCTTGCGCCGCGCCTCGTCTCGCGTCTTACCGTAGACAATCAACTTTGCAAACATCGGATCATAATAAGGCGTAATCACGTCTCCTGCTTGCACGCCGATTTCGTGCCGAATACCGTCGCCCACCGGCAATTCAAGCGCTGAGATCGTGCCTGGACTCGGTAAGAAGCGAACCGGGTCCTCGGCGCAGAGGCGACACTCTATGGCATGACCGCGCACCCGCGCGTTCATCACATCATCACTGAGCGCTTCTCCTTGCGCGATGCGCAGTTGCCACTGCACAATGTCAACAGAGGTCACCTCTTCTGTGATCGGATGCTCGACTTGTAGCCGGGTGTTCATCTCCAGAAAGTAAAATTCCTTGCCGCTGGCGATAAACTCAACTGTACCGGCCCCAACGTAGCCAAGCGTACTGGCCAGCCGCACCGCAGCTTGCCCCATAGCGGTGCGTGTCTCCTCATTAAGCCCAGGCGAAGGGGCTTCCTCGACTACCTTTTGGTGGCGGCGCTGAATACTGCATTCGCGCTCCCCCAAGGATGCCACATGCCCATGCTGATCTGCCAAAATCTGAATTTCAATGTGCCTTGGATTTTCTATGTACTTCTCAACATACATCGTACTGTCGCCAAAGTATGCTGCGACGCGTTTCGATGAAGTCACGAAGGCTTGTTCGAGTTCGCCGTCATCTTTGGCCACCGTCATGCCGATCCCACCGCCACCAGCGGACGCCTTTAGCATGACAGGATACCCGATGGACTGTGCGACGGCAACCGCATCTGACACAGTGGCCACAGCCCCAACAGACCCTGGTACAATAGGTACGCCTGCGGCTTTTGCAAACGCGCGCGCCTCTACTTTGCTACCCATCTGCCGGATCGCTTCAGGCGTAGGTCCGATGAAAGTCAACCCCGCTTCGACGCATAGGCGCGCGAATTCCGCGTTTTCAGACAGCAGGCCGTAGCCTGGATGAATCGCGTCTGCCCCGGCCTCTTTGGCTGCCTGAACGATCGATGCCGCTTGCAAATAGCTCTGCGCCACAGGCGGTGGACCGATACGGACTGCCTGGTCCGCTTCTTGGACATAGAGCGCGCCTGCGTCGGCGTCACTATAGATCGCAACAGTGCCCATGCCCATCTGACGGCAGGCCCGCAAGATACGGCGCGCGATCTCGCCGCGATTAGCCACCAAAACAGTCTTCATCCAGCTTCCCCCTAGCTCACAGTGAAATTCGTCTGCATCTTGTCATGGCCAGCACCGCAATAGACGTTGCACGCGAGCGTGTAAGTCCCTTTGGCTGGAGGGGTCCAGTAAATCACCTGCGGCGTTTGGGCTGCCCCTACCGCTTCTGAAACGTTTGTACCGGCAATCGAAAAACCGTGAATCCCGTCTTTTGATCGCACTTCAAACTTGACTGCCTCGCCCATTTTCAAGTGCAGATTACTCATCGTCCAGTGCCAATCTTGCGCTGTCACCTGCACGAGTTGATAAGGGCCTTTCGGCGGAGCACTTTGTGCCACCTGGTCCGAAGCGCAACCGGACAAAAGCCCCGTCACTGTGAGCGCCGAAACCCAACCAAACGTTCGTTCGAAAGATCGATAGCCATGCCGAGCAATCAGATTGTGTCTCCTCCTTTTACAAGGTATACGCATCCACTATGCTATCATCACAGAATAACGGCGTAGCCGTTTATTCTTCCCGTAGACGGTGGTGCGACAGCACCATGTCACCGTCTCTCCAGAATAACGGCGTTAGCCGCTTATTCTGAGTGTATGAGAACGGTCATCTGACATATGTAAGAAGACAAGCACCACTTGGGCCATCAGGCGTCACGAACGCATCGAAATCCGATGTTTCCCGTGGAACTTTCCGGCGTATTGGACGATCGCGCAGCCACGCGGTAGCGGTTGCAATAAGACTTGTGACAGAGATACGAGCCGCCACGTGTGACTTTGGCTGTACCGCGATGCGGACCTTTCGGATTACGATGAGTACTTTTCAGATGATAGTCCGCACTAAACCAATCTTCACACCATTCCCATACATTCCCGCAGACGTTGTAAAGCCCATACCCATTGGGCGCATAAGCATCTGCCGGGGCGGTGCCGAAGTATCCGTCTGAGCCATGGTTGACATCAGGGAACTTGCCTTGCCAGATGTTACACATGTGTTTGCCGTCTGGGTGAAGTTCATCCCCCCAGGCAAAGCGTTTTTGGACCAGTCCTCCGCGCGCGGCGCACTCCCATTCTGCCTCCGTAGGGAGACGTTTGCCGGCCCATGCTGCATAGGCTTTGGCATCGTGCCAGGAAATGTGCACGACCGGGTGCGTCTCTCGGCCCGTGAGATCCGAATCCGGCCCTTCCGGATGTGCAAAATCGGCACCTTCGACCAACCACCACCACGGGGTATGTTGCACCACCTGCTGCACGGTTTGCGCAGTCTTCGGTGATACAAACTGTCCGAAAACAAAGGAAGCGCCAAACCGTCCCGCCTCCGTCTGGTAGCCCGTGGCTTTTACAAAAGCGAGAAACTGCGCA
>JAPNUP010000033.1 GCA_026627345.1 Bacillota bacterium
CACGGTCAAGCTGGCGCGCCGTGGTATTCGGATTCTCAGCGGCAATGAAGTGCGCCCGACAGAGCGCATCCTGGTGCGCACCGCCATGGAGCCATTGGACACGTCGCTGGAGTTGGCCGATACAGTGGAAAAAGCGTTTCACATTTTGAGCGTGGCGCGAGATCATGAGACAGTCGTGCTGACACCGGACGGTCGCTTGGCGGGCGTCATTGCGTTGGCCGACTTGCGTGAGCGGTTGGATCAAGGCAATCTGACCGGGCCGATTGCCGACCTAATTCCCGCCGCGACCCCAACGCTCGATCCGGAACAAAACCTGGAAGATGCACTTCGTCTTTTCGGTTTGCACGATATCGACTTTCTGCCGGTGGTCGACGTGCAAACGCACCGCGTCGTGGGTGTCCTGACGCAGCGCGACGTGGTGCGTTCTTACAACGCGTCCACGCTGCATTCGACTACACTCAATGCCCGCGTAAGACAGGTACAGCGCGAGTTGCATGAACCGGGCCAATTTATCTCCGTTCGCGTGACGCCGCAAGGGAACGCGGGCGGCCGAACACTGGCGCAGCTGCGGCTGCCAAGGGGCGCTGTGCTGGTGTCGATCCAGCGTGGGCAAGATGTACTGGTTCCCAATGGGCAGACGTTGCTGTCAGTAGGTGACGAAGTGTTGCTGTTTATTCTGCCAGTGAGCCTGACAGAGTCAGTGCTACGCTTCTTTCGAGGGTAGCCAAGAACCATGAGCACAAGGAAAATTGAAAAGGGGGATGGATATGACAGTCCTAAGCGGTGATGAGTCTCAAAAGGAACAGTCGAAGTGGGAAGAGGCGTTCGCTCGCAACAAAGAGATGTTCGGTGAAGCACCAAGCTCTGCGGCCGTGCGAGCTGCCAAGCTGTTTCAAGACCGTGGGATGACGCGCATCCTGGAACTTGGCGCGGGACAAGGCCGTGACACGATGTTTTTGGCGCAAAACGGTTTTTTCGTTACGGTGCTTGACTATACCGCAGAGGGGACACGACGTATCCAAGAAAAGGCCGATGCGCTGCATCTTCTCGATCGGATACAAGTGATTCAGCACGATATTCGCGAGCCTTTTCCTTTGGCGGCGGATACATTCGATGCCTGCTATTCGCACATGCTGTACTGTATGGCTTTGTCCACGGAAGCATTGCACCAACTGTCAGCGCACATCAGGCAGGTCGTACGACCTGGCGGACTCAATGTCTACACTGTTCGTCACAAGGGAGATCCGCATTATGGGCAAGGCGTACATCATGGTGAGGATTTGTACGAGATCGGTGGTTTCATCGTTCACTTTTTCGATCGTGCCAAGATCGATCATTTGTCTGAAGGCTATCGAATCTTGGACGTGTACGAGTTTGAAGAGGGAGGGTTACCGCGGCGCTTGTACCAGGTGACACAAGAAAAGGTAGATGTTGCGGCCGTGATGGGTTGACGGACAGAGGCGACTGGAACATACGGTGCACGGACGATGTTGTACAGGTACATGTATGCTGCAGTATAATGGACTCGTCTCTACAACAAATTCTGAGGAGGATGGGTCATGGCGAAGATGGCATTTTGGATCACGGCGGGGCCAGAACTGGAAGAAAAAGCGTTGGCGGGAATGGTCTTGGCTAGCCGATTGAAGAAAAATCGGGGGCAGGATGTGGAGGTCTACTTTTTCGGACCTGGTGTAAAGCTGGTGGGAAGCTCGAGTGAGCGAGTTAAAGAAGCGCTGTCTATGTTGAAAGATGCGCAGGTGGTCGGCAGCTACTGCCCGTTTAACGCGCAGCAGTACAGTGTGGAAGACGCTGTCTCGGGCGCTGGTCTACAGCCTGAACCCGCCGGAGAGGCTCTTGTGCGTCTCGTCGAACAGGGCTATCAAGTAGTTGGGTATTGACCCACACTAACGCGGGCTGGTTGGGGTTTACTCCCTGGCAGCTTGCACCGGGAGGCGAACGCAGATGGATAAGCCGATTGTCATGTATACAGTGCCTCTTTGACCGCACTGCCGCCGCGCTAAGCGGTTCCTTTCGGAGAAAGGGTTGACCTATGACGAGCGCAATATTCTGACCCGTGCAGAGTATAGGCGCGAGTTTGAAGCACTGACTGATGTGAAGGCCGCGCCTGTGACAGTGATTGGAGAAGCTGTCTTGGTCGGATTTGATCGAGCATCTTTTGAGAAGGCGCTTGCTGCTCTGTAAATGACGCACCCGGGCGAGGAAGGGCAAGGGGGAGGTTCTGATACAGAGTCTCTATCCCTTCTCCTGCGCCTCGTGACGGCCTAATCGCCTCGTGAAAAGGGAGGGACTGTGGTGAAACTATGGAATCTGTTTCGGCACCCCACGTCACTGAAAGACTTACGAGTTTCTGAGTTACGTTCTCAGCTTGAGCAGCGATCGGATATTGCCGTGATCGATGTGCGAACGGCGTCCGAGTATCAATCGGGACATATCGCTCAGGCGATATCTTATCCGATGGGTCAGGAACAGCAAATTGCACGTGACTACGCGCGCGATCAGCCGATTGTCCTCATCTGTAAAACGGGCCATCGTAGTCAGGCGGTCGCCCACGAATTGATTACCATGGGTTTTACGGACCTCTCTCATCTCGCCGGCGGGATGGATGCGTGGCGGCGCGCCGAGTGATTCGCAGACTAAGGCAGCCGTTTCCCTCCGCACCCCATATATATATGGTAAAATATGTTCATATCAGAAGCGCCGGAGATGACGTGATTTGCAAGTGTACTTTCTCGGTACCAGTGCCTCTGTTCCCACTCGCGAACGCAACATGACAAGCGTTGTCTTGCGCCTCATGCCTGCGCGTGGGGTGAGCTGGATGGTCGACTGCGCTGAGGGCACTCAGCACCAGATCTTGCGCTCCCCGCTCCAGCTTCCGAAAATCGAGAAACTTTTCGTGACGCATCTGCATGGTGATCACATCTACGGCATCCCAGGATTGTTAAGTAGTAGGGCTATGCAGCAAGCCACACAGCCCTTCACGGTCTACGGTCCGGTGGGGATTCGCCGGTACGTCGAGGACATGTTAGGCACCCGTGAAGCGCTATTCCCGTATCCGCTTCAGATTGAGGAAGTGGCCCCAGGTGTTGTGTTCGAAGATTTTGAATGGGTCGTTACAGCAGAGCGACTCGATCACGGGATCGAATCGTATGGATATCGTTTTCAAGAAAAGGACCGTCCAGGGCACATCGATGAGCACCAGCTAGAGGTGTTGGGGATCCCCAAAGGGCCACATCTGCGCGACCTAAAGGAAGGACGAGCGATCACACTACCTGACGGGCGGACGATTGTCAGCGCGCAAGTCGTCGGGCCATCCATTCCCGGTCGAGCTGTAGTCATCTGCGGGGACACCCGTCCGACGCCTCAAACTGTAGAATTGGCCCGAGGGGCTGATGTACTGGTTCACGAAGCGACATTTTGCGCGTCTGAACAAGAGCA
>JAPNUP010000046.1 GCA_026627345.1 Bacillota bacterium
AGCGAGGCTCCCCAGAAGGTCTGTCAGTTGCACACCATCGTGCAAACGACCGTGTTACAAGGACACACGTTTCTGGCCACCGACTTCACACCACCTGACGAAGTGCGAGAAGAAATCCTGCTCGATCGCCTGCCGGACAGCATTGAGGAGAAAGATGCCGAGTACGCACCGCTAGATAGTAGCGAGTGTGTGCCCACGCAACCTGATCCGCGTGGCGGTATGCCTTTGACCCCCATTGGTGATGCAGTAAGGTAGCCGCATGCAAAGAGGCATATCCCGGTAGGATATGCCTCTTTGCATGCGACAGCCTTTTAGCGAAGCTCCACAACGGTGACGCCACTGCCGCCTTCCCCTTCTCCGCCTGGACGTGCGCTGCGCACGCGGGAATGTTCGCGCAGATACGCCATGATTCCGCGACGCAACACACCCGTTCCTTTGCCGTGAATGATGGTCACTTGGTGAAACCCTGACAAAATAGCCCGATCGAGATAGCGGTCTACTTCCTGAATGCCTTCCTCCACTTGTGTGCCTCGGAGGTCGAGACTTCCTCCGACTGAACCTGTATCTACCCTCGTCACCATGACGGCAGGTGCTGCTATTTTACTCGCCTTGCGCAGGAGTTCGAGTTGATCCTTGCCTACCTTGACTTTCATCGCGCCGATCGCGACAAGCGCATCTTGACTCTGTTCGCTGATCTCGAGCACAGTCCCTTTTTGTCCGCCGAGTGTGAGGACACGGACTTCATCCCCGGTCTGTACAGGCCGTCTGGCTTTCGTACTCGCACTGGTGGCGAGGCCCCGATCAGGAGCCAACCCTTCCATGCGCTTGCGACGCTCTGAGATCTCGTGATCTTTGAGCCGACGCCCATGAGCGCGGTCTTCGCGAAGCTCTGCAAGGAGCGCCTCGATCTCGCGATGGGTGGTGCGCACTAGCGCACGCGCCTCTTCTTCCGCCTTGTGGCGACGGCGGTCGCGTTCCTCTTGCTCGTGTGACAGGCGCGCAAACAGCTCCTGCTCGTGCGCCTGAGCCGCTTGGCGCGCTTCACGCAGCCCCTCTTGCTCGGCGCGTGCCGCCAACACGCTGCTTTGCAACTGTGCAATCAGGTCTTCAACGCGCACATCTTGTGTCGAAAGCTGCTGTTGGGCGTTTCGTATGAGCGCATCTGGTAACCCCAGCCGGCGTGAAATGGCAAAGGCGTTAGACTTGCCTGGCACCCCCATCAGCAAACGATAGGTCGGGGCCAACGTTTCAAGGTCGAATTCCACACTGGCGTTCATCGTGTCCGGCGTCGTATAGGCATAAGCTTTCAGTTCGCTATAGTGTGTGGTAGCCACTGTGCACACCCCACGCAGGCGCAGTTCATCGAGAATCGCGACCGCCAGTGCAGCCCCTTCAGTCGGGTCGGTCCCGGCTCCGAGTTCGTCAAATAACACGAGACTATCGCGTCTGGCCGTCTGCAAAATCTCCACGATATGCGTCATGTGGCTAGAAAACGTAGAAAGATTTTGTTCGATGCTTTGCTCGTCGCCAATGTCTGCGAACACATCTGTAAAAAAGCCGATCTCCGTACCCTCGAGTGCCGGTACAAACAGCCCTGACAACGCCATGAGCGTCAGTAGGCCAATGGTTTTCAGAGTGACGGTCTTGCCCCCTGTATTCGGTCCGGTGATGATCAACAAGTGGAACCCGTCACCTACTGATACATCGAGGGCGACAACGCGATCGCGATCTAGCAGTGGGTGACGGCCTGCGCGCAGGTGAACGACCTGACGAGCACTGAGAATCGGTTCCACAGCTTCATCTTTGCGAGCGCTGCGGGCTTTGGCGAGCATAAAATCGATCTGCCCGATCGCTTCGACGGCTGAACGAAGCTTCTCCTCGTGCAGGCTGACGAGTTGTGACAGCTCTGCCAGGATGCGTTCCACCTCGCGTTCTTCGTCCGCTTTCAAAGCCCGCAGCTCATTGCCGAGTTGCAGTACGCGCTCAGGTTCAATATAGACCGTTTGCCCGGACGCTGAGGCGTCGTGCACCACGCCTTTGACCTGTTGCTGGCTGTCCGCTCGCACGGCAAGACAGTAGCGATCTGCGCGCATAGTTACAATCGTATCTTGCAGAAACTTTTGCCACTGCGCCGAGCGCACCATCTCTTCGAGGGTACGCTTCATGCGGGCCTGTACCGTGCGCATGGCGCTTCGTATCTGGCTGAGTTGTGCACTGGCTCGGTCCATGATCATGCCGTCTTCATCGATGCAAGCGAGAATTTCGTCCTCGAGTGCTTTAGCGACGCCAAGATCGTCGATCATAGACATACACATCGGGATCTCCGTACGTTCTGCCACATCGGCGACAAACCGCGCCATCTGCCGCGCGCGATTAGCGGTTATCGCGACTGCCAGCAACTGCTCGGCGCTCGCCACCCCACCTACGCGCACGCGGCCAAGCGCCGGGCGAATATCTGCGACTAGCGGAAACGGCGGCGTTCCTTTGACGCGATAGATCGCGGCCCCTTCCACAGTGCCGGCCATGGCCGTCTGCGCTTCGTGGAGCGTTTGCAGGGGCGCTAGCGCTTGTGCCCACTCCCGTCCGTACGGCGTCGTACATTCAGCGATCACGCGCTCGCGAATTGCGGCGTATTCCAATAAGCGCAGGATGCGCTCATTCATCGTCAATCGTTCCCTTTCGTAAGACACCGGTACTATCGTTTCTAAGATACCCGGTCCAACAAATTTCCGTCCCTCTCATGTTTGCAGCGGATTGCGGGTACACTACCCTCTAGGAACCCATTGGAGGTGATACCGCCATGTTAGGAACGATCGTGAGGTTCGTCGTGTCTGCACTTGTCTTGCTTTTTGTCGGGCTCATCGTGCCTGGCTTCCAAATTGCAGGATTTTGGACTGCGGTCTTCGCAGCAATCATCATTGCAGCCATTGGCTGGGTCGTAGAACGCCTGTTCGGTCGCAACGTCTCGCCTTATGGACGGGGCCTTGTCGGCTTCATCGTAGGTGCCGTGGTCATATTCTTGGCGCAAGCCATCGTACCCGGTATGCACGTGACGATCTTGGGTGCTTTACTCGCATCGCTGGTCATTGGCATCATTGATTTGTTCGTGCCGACGACGATGCGTTCTGCGCCCTAGTCAGACTTTACTAGACACCCCGAGCGCCTGCCCTCTTGTTACCCGAGGGCCAGGCGCCTTCCCATTTCTCCAACTGCGTAACAGGTTGCTTGAACATCGGCGCAAGCGCCGAATCTTGAACCTGTGTTCGCACGGGTGAAGTAGGGAGAAAAGGCACGACGCTGAGCGCAACGGCGATCAACAGGTAAGCGACCACAGCACCAGCGGCAAGCCCTCCCAGGCGGTTCACAAATGACAGGATTGGCAAAGAAAAGATGGAATTCAAGAAGCCTCCCAAGAAACGAACCACGATCAAAGCGAGATAAAACACGATGCCGAAGGAAAGCGCACTGGCAATCGCCTTGACGAGCATCGGGATAGGGACAAGGACCTGATTGGTCGGAACCCCGAGCAGACCGAGTAGGGGAGCCGGTATGGCTTGGCGGATGGAATGGTTAACCGCAGTGCCTGCGTGCTTGAATACAGTTGTCAGTAGCAGATGATCGAGAAAAGGCGTCAGCAAGCCATGAAACTGCCACGCGGCAAAATAAGCCACCACTGTGCCGAACAGCCGCACTAATTGCCGGATAAAACCTGTCCGATAGCCATCCCACAGACTAAACAGCAAAATCGCCAGAATGATGTAATCCGCGATATCCAAGCGTCATCACTCTCCTGCCTGGCCATTAGCGAGTTCTTGATGTGCTTCGAGTTCTAGCGCATCGAGCAATCGGTCGTACTCGTCTGAAAGTTTTTCGTATTCTTCTGCAAAGTTCAGTGCCGTCAAGACAGCAAGCGTGGACATGTCAAGCCGCGGATTTTGCTCAAACAGTTCATTCATCTTTTCATTGACTCGGTTTGCAAAGTGAAGGAGTCGATCCGCCGATCCCGAGCCGCGCAGCGTATACACCTGTCCAAAGATATCGACTTTGACACGGTTTTGCTCCGCGCCCATCGTCCGCACCCCCGCTTCTATATTCACAGCGGCGTTACCGCCTGCCCGTTCCTTAGACATCCAACAAAAAGGGCTGGCTGTCACCGTACATGTCTGTCAAATTCGTCACGAAACGGCCGATTCCTGCCCTACCCGCGCAAAGAAACGCCGAACGTTGCGGCCGCTGCCAACACTTGCTCCATATAACGTGCCACTTCATCATCTGTCAAAGTTCGTTCCATATGCCAGAAGTGCAATCTCAGCGCCACACTCTTGTGCGCTGAATCGATCCGTTCACCGGTGTACACATCAAAGACGGTGACTTCCCTCAACTCTGTTCCGCCATGGCCCCAAACGGCATCCAACAGCGTCTGCACTGGCATGTCGCGCGGTGCGACCAGCGCCAAGTCGCGTTCAACACTTGGAAAGCGCGGCAGCTCTGTCACGTGGAGCTCTGCTTTGACAAGCGCCGTCAACGCGTCCATTTCAAGTTCAAAGTAAAACACAGTCTCCAGATCGTACGCCTTGGCCACGGCCGACTTCAGCTGACCGACCAAGCCGATGCGAATACCTCCGACACTAATATCCACACTGCGTCCTGCATGCAAAAACGGCTCCTGTGAACGCGACCACGTCACCTGCCCGGCTATCCCCGTTCGCTGCAACAGGCCTTCCACCATGCCTTTGGCATCATAAAAATCCAGCTTGCGCGCGTCTCCGTGCGCGGATGGCGCATAAGCATGACCTGTCAGGACACCCGCAAGAACCTGCATCTCGGCTGGCTGCACATCCATCGGCAAGCGATAAGGGTGAAACACCGTCCCGATCTCAAAAATGCGGATGTCTTGCATCCTGCGGTTGGCATTATACTGAGCGACATCGAGCAAAGGCAGTAGCATCGTAGAGCGCAGCAAGCGACGGTCCTCGGAGATCGGATTTTGTAGCGCGCCCATATGAGCGAGCGGATGGTCGCTTGGAATTAAAGCCTTTTGCGCAGCCTGTTCGCTGACCAGCGCATAAGTCCAGACCTCTTGTAACCCAGCGGCCAATAGGTGCTGACGCAGTTCGCGACGCAGTGACTGACGGAGTGTGAGCTTGCCCGGTGTCAGTGGCCCTTCCATCACTGTCGCCGGAATCCGATCGTAACCAAGCAGACGCGCAAACTCCTCAATCATGTCTTCCTCAATCGCGATATCAAAGCGCCGCGACGGCACGCGCACGCGCATGATGTCCCCCTCATCGAAAGCTTGAAACCCGAGTCGTTGCACGACACTGTGCAGTTCGTCTGGCGTAAAGGCGACCCCTAAAAAAGCAGCCACACGAGCCGGCGACACTGTGACTTCGCGCTCCTGTACAGCGTCTTCGCGCAAGTCGCGACCCACCATCACGGGAGTCGAGGCAATCTCGCCACCTGCATACGCGCACATCAACTGCACGGCGCGCGCCAGGGCACTCGTCACGGCAGCCGGATCCGGGCCTTTCTCAAAGCGGACACCAGCTTCCGAGCGAAGCTGCAGTGCACGGCTTGTGCGCCGCGTCTGCAAGGGATCGAACAGCGCCGATTCGATAGCCACCGTCCGAGTCCTTTCAGTCACCTCGCTATTGGCGCCGCCCATGACGCCAGCTAGCCCTAACGCGTGGTGCGCATCCGCAATGACCGTCATCTCTGGTGTCAGGGCTCTTTCATGCCCATCGAGCGTCGTCAACTGCTCGCCTAAAAACGCCTGGCGAACCACCAATTTCCCGTTCGAAACGGTATCATAGTCAAAGGCATGCAGTGGTTGGCCCCACTCAAACATCACATAATTCGTGATATCGACCAAATTGCTGATCGGTCGTACACCGACCGCGAGCAGCCGCATCTGCATCCAGATCGGCGCAACTCCTATCGTCAGCCCGGTCACAGCTTGCGCCGCGTAGGCTGAACAATGCGGCGTGTCTATCTCCGCCGACAACGAAACCGCAGGCCCATTCGCTCGCACATCCTGAAGCGTCACTTGCGGCATGGTCACAGTGCGGTGAAAAATCGCACCCACCTCATAGGCCACTCCACGCAGTGACAGGCAATCAGAGCGGTTCGGGGTGAGTTCCAGTTCCATCACACGATCGTCAAACGAGAGGTACTCTACGATCGCCTTCCCGATCGGCGCATCATCTGGCAGCACCAAAATACCGTCTGTCTGCTCCTTGGCCATCAAACGCACCGGCATGCCAAGCTCGCCAGCGGAGCAGATCATGCCTTCAGACACGATACCGCGCAGCTTCGATTTGCCGATCGGCCCTCCAGGCAGACGTGATCCAACGACGGCCACCGGTACTTTCTGAAGCGCTGCTACATTAGGGGCGCCGCAAACAATCGTCAAATGTTGCTCTTGCCCGACGTCCACTTCGCACACGCGCAGCCGATCTGCATCTGGATGCGGCTGTGCACTGATGACGTGTCCGATGACCACGCCTTGTACGCCAGTGACAAACGGCTCCATCCACTCGACTGGGATCCCAGCGTCAGTCAGTCCAGCGGCGACTTGTTCCGGTGTCAGCCCTGAAAGATCGACGTACTCGCCCAACCAACTCCATGTAATCTTCATGACAAACCCTTCCTTTCGGGACCCACTAGCGTATCAAGCCGACAAACTGCTGGAGCAAGCGCAGATCATTGAGATAGAACTGGCGAATGTCCGTGACTTGGTATAGCAGCATCGCGACTCGCTCTACGCCCATGCCGAAGGCGAACCCGCTCACTTGCGCCGGATCGTATCCACCCATGCGAAGGACGTTTGGGTGTACCATGCCGCAGCCGAGAATTTCGATCCAGCCGGTCTGTTTGCATGTGTTACATCCGCTTCCGCCACAGTAAATGCAGCGTACGTCGAGTTCCGCGCTCGGTTCCGTGAATGGGAAAAAGCTCGGACGCAGACGTACTTCTTGATTCTCCCCGTACATCTGGCGCGCAAATGCCAGCAGCATGCCTTTGAGATCAGACATACGAACACCGTGGTCGATGACGAGGCCTTCTACCTGAGAGAATGCATGCGAGTGCGTCGCGTCATCATCATCACGCCGATAGGTCTTGCCTGGTGCGATGATGCGTACAGGCACCTGCGGATGGCGTTTCTCCATGGTCCGCGCCTGAACAGGCGACGTATGCGTGCGCAGTAACAGGTCAGGGCCCACAAAAAAGGTGTCCTGCATGTCGCGTGCTGGGTGATCCTTGGGAAAGTTCATCGCCTCAAAATTGTAATAATCGAGTTCGACTTCCGGCCCTTCTTCGACTGTAAAGCCAAATCCGACAAAGATCTCTTCGATGCGCCGGATCACCTTTTGCAGTGGGTGCTCGGCGCCGACAAACGGGGTGCGCCCGGCGAGTGTCACATCAAGCGCTTCGCTTTCCTCCTGCCTGAGCTGCACGACCGCCAGACACTGCGCATAAGCCGCCGTGTAGGCCGATTCCAGGGCCGCGCGGACATCGTTGACGACTTGCCCGACAAGCGGCCGCTCTGCTGCAGACAAGCTGCCCATGGCCCGCAGTGCAGTCGACAACTCGCCTTTCTTGCCGAGAAATTCTACACGCCAATTTTCAAACCTCGCCAAATCCTCGTTCGCTGCCACTTCCTGCAAACGCGCGAGCGCTCTTTCTTGCAACGCCTGTAACTGTTCGATCATCACACCGCACCTCCGACACAACTCACACTGACTTCACATAGGCGATAAATAAAAAAAGCCTTCGCCAAGGGACGAAAACTTCGTGGTACCACCCAAGTTCAGATGCGGCGAAACAACATACCGCTTCCCTATACCCCTGTAACGCGAGGATCGCGTCTTCGCCTACTAGCGCGGCTCACTCGCCGCCGTTCAGCGAAACACCTCCCGAGTGAACTTCTCCAGTCGCCACCAGTCAGGCGCTTGCAGTCAAGGCGCCCGCTCCCTGGACAGGGACCATACCGGATACTCTCTCGATCGACAGTTTCTCATCATCATACAGCAACTACGAGTGGCATGCAAGTGACGGTGCAGTCCCTATCCATTCACCAAGCTAGAAGATTCTTTGGCACGACTGAGCATGCGCCGCAACCCCTGCGGTATTGGTTGTATACACTGTGTGGAGATGCTCGCACGCCACGTTTAATGAGAGAAGGCGCCTTATGACTGAGAAGAAAGTTGCTTCGAGCGTCCCTGAAGGAGACGTGAGCCACTGCTTTTTACCGATCTTTCTCCTGTTCGGCCTCGGCGCAAGTGATCGCGCCGCCGCAGGGGCCAGAGGCGGACGTCGGACGCCTTTTGTCAGAGGCGCAAGCGCTCCTTATGGCGGCCCCATTCGCGCACGTGCCATGCCCCCGCAAGCAGTCGGTACCAGTCCTTTTATCGGTCGCAGACCGATGAACGGTTATCCGTACCGGCGACCCTATTGACCGAAAGCGTCAGAAGCGCTCTCCACAAGGAGGGCGCTGCCGTTTCTCAACTAGCGTCCAGTCCTTTGCCGCAATGCCTCATACAGCATCACAGCCGCCGCAATACTGGCGTTCAGTGATTCCGCCTGCCCTGGCATCGGCAGACTAAGGCGCAGATCAGAACCTGCTAGCAGCGTCTCGGACAAGCCTTGCGCCTCACTCCCGATGGCCAGTGCGATCGGTCCGCGCAAGTCACTTTCAAAGACCGATTCCCCACCGCGAGTGTCCGCCGCCAAGATGCGATATCCGCGTGACTGTAATCCTTCCAAGAGATCGGCCAGTTGCACGCGCAACACCGGGATATGCGCCAGCGAACCCATCGCCGCGCGCACGACTTTCGGCTGATAGGCGTCTGCGGTGTCTTCCACCGTCAGCACGGCGCGGGCGCCGACAGCATCCGCTGTGCGAATCAGCGTGCCGAGATTGCCAGGGTCGCGAATACCATCTGCAATCACCAGTACATCTTTGCAAGTGGCGGTCGCTTGTTGTGGCGTGAGTAGATCAGAGAGCTCATAGCGCGGCATGCGCGCTACAGCGGCGACCCCTTGCGGATGCTCCGTGTCCGTGACGCGCGCCAGGATCTCCCCTGGCAGTGCGTATACCCGGATGCCTGCCGCTTCGCAGGTATCGCTAAACGCCTCGCGCTCCTCCGCGCGTTCCCCGTATGGATCGAGCAAAATCGCCTCAAGCGAAGCGCCACTGTCACAGTACGTCTGCACTGCCCGTAACCCTTCTACGAGATACGTCTGTGTGCGATCCCGGTACTTCTTCTCCTTCAGTCCCGCCCACGCTTTCACGCGCGCATTGTGCGGCGATGTCAACCACTCCAAGAAAGATCCCCCTACCCCTGCTCATCTGCCTGTCAAGCGATAACGTCTCGTCCTTCGGAAAACCCTTTGTATGCGCCCGTCGTTACAATATCCGCGAGCGCTTGTGCAGCCTCTGCCACATCGATAAAGCGCGTGTATAGCGGCACCGGCGCCAGGCGCAAGAGATCCGGCGGGCGAAAATCCGGGATGATCCCGCGCGCCTTTAACGCCTTCGCGATCCGGGTGGCCTCCCGATGCCTGATCGCCACATGACCACCACGCTGATCATCCGCCCTCGGCGTGGCAATCACATAACCGGCCCTCCCGGATGACGCCTCGTCGATACGATCGATCAATGCCATGAGAAAGCGCGTCAAAGAAAGCGACTTTTCGCGCAAGGCTTGCAGCCCTGCACCCTCATAAATGGCAAGCGCACCCTCTAGAGGGGCAAGACTCAGCAAGTGCGGCGTGCCGATCTGCCATCTCCCGGCTCCCGTAGCAGGCAGATGAGTCGGCGACATGTCAAACTGACGCTCTTTGTCCGACCCCCACCAACCAGCCAAGCCTGGCGAACGGTCGAAGTGGCGTTCGTGCACAAACAATCCGGCGACCGCACCCGGTCCTGCGTTCAGGTACTTATAGTGGCACCAAAAGGCAAAATCCACGCCGTCTTCATGCAGTGCGTGCGGGACAGCCCCAATGGCATGAGACAGATCAAGCCCCAGCATCGCACCGACTTGATGCGCCCGATCAGCCAACTGCCGGGTGGGAAGCCACTGTCCACTCTGGTACAAAACAGACGAGAAGACAGCTACCGCGACTTTGTCGTCAAGCGCCTCGAGAATGTCCGCGACGCGCAGTTGTCCACCCTGCCCGCGTACGACCCGCAAGTCCCGCTCCGGGTCTCCCCCATGCAACTCGATATGACTGCGTGCAGCGTACAGATCTGACGGGAAATTCAGTTCATCTACGAGCAACACGCGTCTGTCTGCGGTCGGGCGGTAAAACGTCGCCAGCAGGTGGTGCAAGTTCACTGTGGTTGAGCCAGTCGGTATCACTTCCTGAGGCTTCGCCCCGACCAGGCGCGAGAGCGAGAGTGCCAGTTGCTCTGACAAGTCGAACCAGGGCCGCTCCCCGCCACCCCAACCATCGATGCCCGCCTCACGCCACTCAGACAAAACACGTTGCAGGGAAGCTTCTGCTTCCCTGGACTGTAATCCAAGTGAATTGCCATCCAGATAGACTGTCCCTGGTTTCAAATAGAAGTGATCGCGCCACTGAGCGAGCGAGTCTGCCTCATCAAGCTCTCGCGCGCGGCTTTTCACCGCTTGCCAATCGATCTGGCTCACACGTTTTCCCCCGCCTCAGCTCGCGATTAATCGGTCAGTACAGCACCCGTATTCGCCGAAGTCACCAATTTCGTGTAACGCGCCAACCACCCGCGCTTGACAAGCGGCTCAGGCGCCCGCCAGCTTGCCATACGCGCTGCGATCTCATCGTCGGACAGATCGACTTCGATGAGACGGTCTTCCGTGTCGATGCGAACGATATCGCCTTCGCGCAGCGCTGCAATCGGCCCGCCCGCCGCAGCTTCCGGAGAAATGTGCCCGATACTGATGCCGCGCGTCGCGCCAGAAAAGCGGCCATCGGTAATCAGCGCCACATCGGCGCCTAGCCCCATACCGGAGATCGCCGCTGTCGGCGCCAGCATCTCCGGCATGCCAGGACCGCCTTTCGGCCCTTCGTAGCGGATCACCACGACATCGCCTTTTTTCACTTTGCCGCTGCGGATGCCTTCTGAAGCGTCATCTTGCGATTCGAAGATCACACATGGCCCTTCAAAATGAGTGACAGCCGTCGCCCCACTTTTGATCACCGCGCCTGCAGGAGCAAGGTTGCCTACAAGGACGCGTAGCCCACCTTGCTCGCTGTACGCCTGCTCGAGTGGATGAATGACTGCTTCATCCAGAATCCGCGCATCGTGGATATTCTCCCCGAGGCTCTTCCCGGTCACCGTGATACACTCCGTGTTGATCAGTCCGGGTCTCTTGGCAAGTTCGCGCAAAATCGCCGAGATCCCACCTGCACGATCGACGTCTTCCATGTGCCAATCCGACGCAGGACTCACCTTGCAGATTTGTGGGACACGGCGTGACACTTCGTCGACTCGAGAAAGCGGGTAGTCCACTTCGGCCTCGTGTGCAAGCGCCAGCGTGTGAAGCACCGTGTTGGTCGATCCGCCCATCGCCATATCGAGCGTGAAGGCGTTGTCGAGCGACTCGCGCGTGACGATGTCACGTGGCTTAATATCGCGCTCGATCAGTACTTTTAGGTGTTCTGCAGTGGCGCGCACCAAGTCCTCACGCTTCGGATCGATCGCGAGCACCGACCCGTTACCCGGTAGAGCCAGACCTAAAGCCTCCGCGAGACAGTTCATGGAGTTCGCCGTAAACATCCCGGAGCAAGAGCCACACGAGGGACATCCGTGCTCCTCAATATCCGTTAGCTCAGCCTCGCTGATCTTACCTGCCTGATACGCCCCGACGCCTTCGAACACGGACACGAGGTCGACTGCCTTACCGGCCGCCGTCTTGCCAGCTTTCATCGGACCACCTGAGACAAAGACAGTGGGAATGTTCACTCGTAACGCACCCATCATCATGCCTGGTGTGATTTTGTCACAGTTTGGAATGCAGATCAGACCGTCAAACCAGTGCGCCTGCACCATCGTTTCTAGAGAATCGGCGATCAGTTCGCGCGATGGCAGCGAGTAACGCATGCCGATATGCCCCATGGCGATACCGTCATCGACGCCGATCGTATTGAATTCAAAAGGGATCATGCCCGCTGCTCGTACCGCATCTTTCACTATCCGACCAAATTCTTGCAAATGAATGTGGCCTGGAACAATCTCCACAAAAGAGTTGCATATTCCAATCAAGGGTTTGCCAAAATCCGCCTGTTTCATGCCGGTCGCACGCAACAAACTGCGGTGTGGGGCTCTGTCGATACCGCGTTGAATCATATCACTTCTCATGTCTCTCTACACTCTCCCTCGCCAGATCTGCAGGCTCACATCGTCAGCGAACCGCGTCCGGTCTATGTCACAGACCACTGCCGCCTCCGCCTGTGAGATACAGGCGTTTTCTGGTTGACAGTTGCCATCATTGTAGCGCACCGATGACATTTGGACAATCATGAGAAAGACCCTGATCTGCGATCGATAGACGACGTTACCCTCCTTTTGTAACCTATTGGACAGAGAGACCGTCTATGAAGGTGTAAAGCTCGCAAGATACAACCCAACCCATCAGACACAAGGAGACTTGCCGAGTGACCACTAGGAAAAATGTGATCAGCGTACTTTCACTTACCGCACTTTGCGCCGTACTGACCACGATGACCGGCGGCTTGGCGCAGGCTGCCGCAACGAATGTTCACCCGTCCCTCGGACGACCTGTTACGATGAAGTTACAAACCGCGCCATCGCCGACCTTACAGGCAGTCGCCTTCGCCACTGCGCAAAAAGGCTGGCTTTCAGCCAACGGTCTGATTCTTGGCACATCTGACGGCGGCTCACAATTTCACGTGCAGTACAGGCAGGCAGGGGCCTCTTTTACTGACATTCAGCCAGTGGGAAAAGGGGTTGTCGCGGCGTGGAGCTCGTCGAACATTGCCCTGACGACCTCGGATGGAGCCTCATGGCACGCCGT
Source organism: Bacillota bacterium (assembly GCA_026627345.1). Taxonomy (GTDB): domain Bacteria; phylum Bacillota; class Bacilli; order Alicyclobacillales; family SLC66; genus JAPNUJ01. Next base: position 13,020 of record JAPNUP010000046.1, read on the forward strand.
AGCGGCACCGCCCGGAGTATCGCGATCATCACAACGGGCGATTGAGGGACTGCAGTTCATCTCTGCACAAACAGCGTTTGCCATAGTCGGCGTCCCGTATCAATCTCCTGATCCAAGCGTGTACGTGACCCATGATGCCGGCGCAAAATGGTCCCTGCTATCAGGTACGCCGAGCGACACGCTGGCGATCGGCTTTGCGAACCTACAAGACGGTTTCCTCATCACAGGAGGCAACCACGGAGGCTTTGAGCGCACGACCGATGGCGGCTTGCATTGGACGAGAACAACAGGCTCACTCCCGAGTTGGGGGCAAATGGAAGGCGCTCACCTATTTGTCCTAGGTCCTCATCTGGCTTATGCGCAGTTAATCGGGCAGGCAGGCATGTCCCAATCCTCTTCATCGCTGTTTCGCACGGTCAACGGGACTGTGTGGACCCCAGTGTTGGGCGTGCCCACAGCAGGAGGCGGCCCGGCACCTGGCATCGGCTCCTACCTCTATAAGGGAACGGTGTCGAACATCTTGCAAACGGCGGGCAAAGCCAAAGGCGTACCACTGGGACCAGGCTATGACGTAGGACCAGTCGCTGTCGTCAACGCAAAGACCGTGCGCGTTGCAGGTGGCATGGAGGCGACCGGCATGGGTGCAGTCAGCCTAGCTGCCTCCAATGACGGAGGCAGCCATTGGCACACGTATCCGACCCTACCTGGCGTGAATGGAAATGTCGTTTACGATAATCTGAGCTTCGTGAATGCAGCGCAAGGTTGGCTGCTTATGACGCAAAGCAATCGCCAGGTGCTTTTGCATACGGTAAATGGCGGCGCAACGTGGCGCCAAGTCTATCCGGCGCCAACCGTCTGGCCAGCGATGACAGCTACCTTAGTGAGTGCCAACGATGGATTCGGGCTTGGGGTGGTAGGTAACGTGAATGCCGTACTGAGGACCCAAAATGGAGGGCACACGTGGTCGCAGATCGCGAACCTCCCTGGCGGTACAGCGCACCCTTACTACGGGCCATCTTTTCAACCCAGCCTCTCGTTTGCCAACATGCGTGATGGCTTGGCGATCGGAGCCGATGGACGCGTGTACGCAACGAACGACGGGGGGCTACAGTGGCGCCCACTGCGTCTTCCGGTCAGTGCTGGGGCCGCGACGTCCGTTTATATGCACAGCGCATCCGCAAGTGTCGTGCAAACTGCGCACGGCATCTGGATCACGCACGATGCAGGGCGCAACTGGGTATCCGACACAGCGAACAGTCCAGCGGCCTATCTGACGGCGCTCAGCCAGATCGGCACTGGCATCCAACCTGACGACATCGCACTGCTAGGTCGTAACGCCGCGCCATCCATCGCCGGCGTTCATGATCAAACGATCTGGATAAATGGCGCGTCGGGGTACTCCGGTTTCATGCTGTCACAAGATGGCGGGCGCCACTTTACCCCCAACAAATGGAACGAAAACACCAATATCAGCATCGCCAACATGGGCTTCACCAGCGCTCAGGACGGCTTTATATGGACACTGTCCGGCAGACTGTTTCGTACGCAAAATGGCGGACGGCTATGGACGCAAGTGCAATAGGCAGATGGCAACGAAAGCGCTGCCTGTGGCGCCTCTCATGGGGCGTACAGGTAGCGTTCGCCTGCCATCAGCATATGAAACTTTTGCATCGGGTAGCGGGCGTACAGATAGTCGACGAAGTAACTCGGGTTCTCCCGGTTATTCGGAAACAAGTCGATATGTACGGGAAAAACCAGATCGATGCCGGTCGCCGAAGCGAGATCGAGCGCTTCGCGATAGTTCATATTGCCCACGATGTCTCTCGAAGCTCGCGCAAAGTCCCCGCCATTGATCGGGAGAAACGCAGCTTGAGGCGCAAAGCCTCGCACAGCGTCTTGCAGTTCATCCGTGGCGACCGTATCTCCAGCGTGATACAGCCGGACACCGTCAATCTCGATGAAGTATCCGAGAAACACGTGATCGCCGTATTCGTCAAATTCATAGGACGTATGGGCAGCACCAATCGGCGTGATCGTAAACGGGCCAAGGCTGAAAGTTTCACCTTCACGCGCCTCGATTCTTCGTTCCCCGTCGATCGCTATCTCTTCAAGGATGGCCACGCTTGGCGCCGGAACTGCAAAGTGCGTCTGCGGAGAAGTGTCGGCTAGCCGCCGAAGGGTTTCCAGGTCGAGATGATCCCCGTGGTGGTGCGTGATCAGCACCCCGAGCGCACCTTGCAGATCCTCCGGCTGACACGGCGGTGCAAAGGCGCGTACAAACTCCGTTTGCGGCTGTTCTGTCTCGATGCTGGCCGTCAGGTACGGATCGATGACGAGAAACGCGCCTGACTGCAGATCACTGATGACCACACCCACTTGTCCTAGTCCGTAAAATGCTAATCGAGCATTGATCCGACTGCCAAAATCCACTTTGGGCCACCTCACCTTGTTGCCCATCCGTTCGATGGGCGTGTTCACCATTATGCCATGAAACTGTGGTATCGTGAAAAGCAGATCCGGATGAAGGAGAATGCACATGCCAGAGGAGATTCGTCCGCTACGCGAAGCGGAGGCACTTGAAGACGCCTATCTCAGTGAGTTTGCCTTTCAGTATGAGTTAACAGACGAGGAACGCGAACAGCGGGTCAAGCATGTGCTACCTGAGCAAATCCTCGGCTATTTCGTCGACGGTACGCTAGCGGCCAAAGCCATCTTCTTGCCGCTTAAGGTTTATATTGCAGGCAAGCTCTTTGCGATGAGCGGGGTAGCAGGCGTCGCCACTTGGCCAGAACACCGCCGCGGCGGTAAGGTCGCACGGCTGTTGCGCCAAGGTTTAGTCGACATGCGCGCCCGCGGTGAGTCTGTGTCGATGCTCCATCCTTTTTCCTTCGCCTTCTATCGGCGTTACGGATGGGAGTTGACTTTTGAGAGAAAGCAGATGGAGCTTACCGTCCATCAGTTACCGAGGTTCTCAGCCCCGGGTTGGACATTCACACGTACTGAGGAACGCACCCGCTTAGCCCCCATCTACGACGCCTACGCAGCACAGTACAACGGAATGCTCGCGCGCGATGCTACCTGGTGGGAGACTCGCGTCGGACGGCGACAGCGCGTGCAGATCGCGCTGTGCATCGATGCCAACGGAAACGAGCGCGGCTACATCATCTACCATGTGAAAGACGAGGTATTTACCGCTGTCGAGTGCGTCTATCTGGACGAAGAAGCACGCCGTGCACTGTGGACTTTTATCGCCAATCACGATTCAATGGCGCGTACGTTCAAAATCCTGGCGCCGGTGCGCGATTCCCTGCCTTTCCTGCTGCCGGACCCGCGCGTCAAGCAAGAGATTATCTCGTATTTTATGGCGCGCATCGTCGATGTCAAAGCCTTTCTCGCGGCCTATCCGTTTACATCGCCTGCAGTCCTTGCTGTCACTGTGGAGGACGCTGATGCCCCCTGGAATAACGGCACGTTTAGCACAGGCGCTTCTGGCCAACCTGCTGCTCAAGTCTCCTGCGACATTCAAACACTGACAGCCATGTTTTTCGGATACCAGCGCCCTCGCCAGTTACACCGCTTGGGTCGCCTGACCGGATCTGAAGACGCGATCGCGGCATGGGAAGCAGCCATTGCCCAACACGAACCGTTTTTACTGGACTTTTTCTAAGCTAAGCCGAACTGCCCATGAACAGCACAAACCCCGGCTTGTCCTTTTCGGGCAACCGGGGTTTGACCATCTGATCTACGTGAGGTTTTACGCTTGCAGTTTCGCTTTGGCCACGCTCGCCAATTCAGAGAAGGCTTTGCCGTCTGAGACAGCGAGGTCGGCAAGCATCTTGCGGTTAACTTCCACACCTGCTTGTTTCAAACCGAACATCAAGCGGCTGTAAGACAGTCCATTCATCCGCGCAGCTGCATTGATCCGTGCAATCCACAGTTTGCGGAACTCCCGCTTGCGGACGCGACGGTCGCGGTACGCATACATCAGGGACTTCATGACCTGTTGATTGGCGGTTCTAAACAGACGGTGCTTGGACCCAAAGTACCCGCGCGCTAACTTGAGAATCTTCTTGTGGCGACGGCGTGTGACGATGCCGCCTTTAACTCTTGGCATGACATAGACCTCCTGAATATAAGTTTGCGGCACAGCCGCGTGCTTTCCTGATCGACAAAACTGCTACCCATCGATCTTACATATACGTGATCATCTGTTTGATGCGCTTCACATCGCCTGCAGCCATTGTGGTCGTGTGACGCAAATGGCGCTTCTGTTTCTGTGTCTTCGAACTCGACATGTGATTCATGTGCGAGTGGCTCATGGAAATCTTGCCTGAACCGGTCTTGCGGAAGCGCTTGGCAGCACCGCGGTGTGTTTTCATCTTCGGCATGTCGTTACCTCCAAAGTGATCAGCCCAGTGGGCTGACTGGTGATTCCGAGCGGGCGATCGATCACACGATCGATCGCCCCTCGATCAAAACTGCGTCTTACGAAGTCTTCTCTGTAGCTTGGCGCGGATTGAGAATGATGATCATGTTACGGCCCTCAAGACGTGGAGAACGCTCCAAAATCCCGTAAGGCTCAAGCTCTTTGACCATCTTCTCGAGAACGGCCTGACCGATGGCCGGGTGCGTGATCTCGCGGCCGCGAAAGCGCACGGCAGCCTTGACTTTGTCGCCTTCTTGCAAAAACTTGATCGCAGCTTTCACTTTCGTATCAAAGTCGTGATCTTCGATATTCGGCGTCATCCGAATCTCTTTGATAGCCACCACTTTTTGGTTCTTGCGTGCATCTTTCTCTTTCTTGCTTTGTTCATACTTGAACTTACCATAATCCATGATCCGGCATACTGGCGGCTTGGCCGTCGGAGCCACATTCACCAAATCGAGATCCTTTTCCACCGCAATCCGCAACGCATCACGAATCCCGACAATCCCCATCTGTGTGTTATTCTCGTCGATCAGGCGAACTTCCCGCGCACGAATGGCATCATTGATCTGGACGTCTTCCCTGCTGATCGCGCTACACCTCCCTGAATGCTCATATCTATCCCAACACAAAAACGCGGCCGACGCACCTAGCGTCACTCCGCGCTTCATCCTCTATCGCTACTTTCGCCACACCAACTGACAATCTGTATGGGTCAAATGCAGCGAACCCGTGGAAACCGTAAAAGCTACGGATCGGAGGGTGAGAAGCGGAGCTTCTACTTACTTCGCACAACTAATGATGAGTATAGCTCATCTGCAAGTCGCTTGCAAGGTACGCGACTCGCAGACGAGCCAAACACTTCACTTTCTCTCCTGAATCTCCGTTTGCATGGTCTGCGCGAGATCTGGCAGGCTCATCGTACCGATGTCCCCTTTTGCGCGCACGCGCACCGCCACGGCACCTGTCTCCTCTTCCTTGGCCCCGACGACTAGCATATAAGGGACTTTCTCCACCTGCGCTGCCCTAATTTTATACCCGATCTTCTCCGAGCGAACGTCTGCTTCCACCCGGATCCCACGTTCTCGCAACGACTCCTCGACTTTGCGGGCATAGTCGTTTTGCGCGCTGCTGACTGACAACACTCGCGCCTGCACAGGCGCTAGCCAGAGTGGGAATGCCCCTTTGTAATTCTCGATGAGAAACGCCACCATGCGCTCCATAGTACTGACGATGCCACGGTGAATGACTACTGGACGGTGCGCTTTGCCGTCTTCCCCGATGTATTCGAGTTCGAAACGCTCGGGCAAGCGAAAATCGAGTTGCACAGTGGACAGCGTCTCCTCTTTGCCAAGCGCCGTCTTGACCTGTACGTCGAGCTTGGGTCCGTAAAACGCAGCTTCCCCCGGTGCCTCGAAGAATTCGAGACCCATGTCAGAGAGCGCCTTGCGCAGCATTCCCTCCGCCTTATTCCACATGGCGTCGTCCGCTACGTACTTTTCTGTATCGTGCGGATCGCGCAGCGACAAGCGATAAGAGTAATCAGTAATCGCAAAGTCCTTATACACCCGCTGAATAAGCCGGACAACCCGGGCAAACTCACTTTCGATCTGGTCTTGCGTACAGAAAATGTGCGCATCATTCAGTGTCATGGCGCGCACACGCTGAAGGCCTGCGAGCGCTCCTGACATCTCATACCGGTGCATGGTGCCAAGTTCGGCCACACGCAATGGCAGATCCCGATAACTGCGCATCTCTGATTTGTAGATCATCATGTGGTGCGGGCAATTCATCGGTCGCAGTACCAGCTCTTCGTTATCCATCTGCATCGGTGGAAACATGTCTTCTTGGTAATGCTCCCAGTGACCACTGATCTTGTAGAGCTCCACGCTGCCGAGCACCGGCGTATAGACGTGTTGATAGCCTAGGCTCTCTTCGAGATCGACGATATACCGCTCGATGGTCCGCCTGACTTTAGCCCCATTCGGTAGCCACAACGGCAATCCGGAACCTACTTCTTTAGCGAGTGTGAACAGCTTCAGTTCGCGCCCGATACGACGGTGATCACGTTCTTTCATCTCTTCGAGCAGCTTCAGATGCGCTTCGAGCTCAGATGCCTTAGCGAAAGCAGTGGCGTATATCCGCGTCAGCTGCTCACGCTTGGCATCCCCACGCCAGTAGGCACCCGCCAGGCTCAGCAGCTTGAACGCCTTGACCTTTCCTGTCGACGGGAGATGAGGACCCCGGCAAAGGTCGGTAAACTCACCCTGCTTATAAAGGGTCAAAGTCTCTTCGACGGGCAAGTCCTGAATAATCTCTACTTTGAAACGGTCGTTTCGCTCGCGAAAGTACGCCAGTGCGTCGTCCCGGCTCAAGACTTCGCGAGATACCGGGTAGTCAGCTTTGACGATCGCCTGCATTTCCTTTTCAATAGCCTCGAACTGCTCTGGCGTAAAGACGTGGTCTGCAAAATCATAATAAAAGCCGTCTTCAATTACCGGTCCTATAGCGAACTTGGTCTCAGGGTACAACCGGCTGACCGCTTGCGCCATAATATGTGCGCAAGTGTGACGATACACGGCCAGTCCGTCCGCGTCGTCCAGCGTGAGAATTTCCACTAACGCGCCGTCCGCGACAGTTCGGGACAAATCCACGACTTTACCGTCCACGCGACCGGCTACCGCCACACGCGCAAGCCCTGCGCTGATCGCTTGCGCGACATCGGCGACCGTCGCACCTTGCGCCACCTGACGCAGCGATCCATCCTTCAATCGTACCGATATCTGCTCTGCCACTTGCATACTTGACCACCCTTTCCGAATAACGGCGTCAGCCGCTTATTCTTCCCATAGACGGTGGTGCGGTAGCAGACTAAAAAGCGCTTTCGTCTCCGATCGGTCACCCGATCAGGGACGAAAGCGCCATCCGCTTCCGTGGTTCCACCCTCATGTACAGTATCCACTTGGACACTGCCTCCAGTGCGCGTAACGAGCGCAACACGTCCGGACATATGCACAATGAATGTCTGACATTCATCGCGTTTCTTCCGAAAGCTCCTGAGTGGTAACCGTAGTCGGTATCTCGCAGACGCGCTTGCAGCCAACGCTGCGCGTCCTCTCTGTGCGTACCTGACACACGTCTTGTCTCATTCGCGGCCATAGATATTAAAATGTAGTATAAAAGTGTCCCACAGTATTGTCAAGTACCGCTGCATAAAAGCGACAATCCGGGTCTACGTCGCAAAAGTGCACGCGGCTTCTAAAGACCCGCTCCAGCGTATTGACAAACTGTTCGTCTCGAGTCTCGGTATGAACAATCAGGTTTTGCGGCGAACGCGTAATCAGCGCGCTCATCAAAATATCCTGTGGGTGCAAATCGTCATCGTCTGTGTCTTGCGCGATTGTGCGCACCGTACGCAGGTCAATCGGCCGCCCTTGATCGTCTAGCCCCAACACCTCTTCGCCATTGCAGACAACATGCAAGGTTTCTGCACGAACCGGGGTGGTATCCAGGAAATACTGCAACACGCCGATAAACTCATCGTATTCTCGGCTTGCGAGATACTCGTCTACACGCTCATTCGTCGTTTCGCGTAACTGCGCAAGCCATTGTCCAAAGCGAAAACGCAACACGCCGTCCAAGTGAATGTCGCGGCTTTGATTCATCAAATCGTTTAGCAAACTCTCCATGCCAATCGCTTCTTTGGAAGATATATGGCGCGCCGTCTCTCGACGAACACAACGGCCATAGGCACTAGCCGCAAGAAAATCTGCCTCATCGTCCGTTAGATAAGGATGGTTCTCCCAAATTGCGCGCCGCATGTAGCGAAAACGCCACTTCCCCCGTACAAAGCGTACGATCAAACGACACATATAAGCATTCGCTTCTTCTTCGTGGTTAAACCCGTCAAGCCGCACATCTAGGTAGGTGGGGGCATTCGCATCGTCGACTTGCATGAACAAAATTGCCCCACGCCGCGCAAGTGGCGCCGCCAACCGTCTGAGTGCCGAGAGTAACTCACGCAAATCGTCGGACTCCGCCATGCGTAATCGATGCATTCGTCATCCTCCTTGAAGGTTCCAAGATACTACCTTCAGTATACGGACAGAATGAAATCCCTATACGGCGGACACCTATGTACACCGCCCGGTTATTGTCTAGCGACACGGAATCGTCGGGATACAACCCTGTATGTCATTTGCGATGCCTTGGGAGCAGGCTTACACTAGATCATGGAGGTGGTTCAATATGCATAACAAAGTGGCTTTAGTAACAGGCGGAGGCCGTGGGATCGGCGCTGCCACGTGTACACTTCTGGCCGCGCGCGGCGCACAGGTGGTGGTCAACTACGCCCGCGATGAGTCAGCCGCCAATCGCCTCGTGGGAGAAATCACCCAAGCAGGCGGTCGGGCAATGGCGATTCAAGCTGACGTGCGCGACGAGACGCAAGTGGCGCAGATGATCGAATCAGTCGTTCAAAAGTGGGGGACGATCGACATTTTGGTCAGTAACGCCAATATGTCATTCGCCCTAAAACCGCTCGAGGAGATGGCATGGAGCGAATTTGCACAAAAATTGAATGACGAGATGAAAGCGGCGTTTGTGATGACCAAAGCTGTGACACCGCTCATGGCTAAGCAGGCGTATGGAAGAATCGTGTATATTGCCAGTGGATTAGCCAAGCGAGCGGCGCCACGTATGTCGGCACATGGCAGTGCCAAAGCCGCGCTCGTCACATTTGCCCGTTACGTCGCGCAGGAGTATGGTCCAAAAGGGATTACGGCCAACATTATCTCACCTGGCCTCGTGCGTACGGACGCGACCTCGTTTCAATCCGATGATCAGCTCGCGCGCGTCGCCGCCATGACGCCGCTCGGTCATGTAGCTACGCCTGAAGATGTGGCACACGCCGTGGGCATGTATTGCAGTGACGATACCCGCTTCGTTACGGGCGTTTACATTCCTGTCAACGGTGGCGCATCCATGGAGTGACCGGTACGGTAGGATCGAAGGCGTCTGAGCCGTAGTATACAGATAAAGGGAGAATCCACGTGAATCAAAACCGGAGCTTGCAAGCCGCCTACACTGCAGCACGTTACCCTGTGCCGGGCCATGGCCCGAGAAATGTGCAGGTCATGAAAGACGCACTTGCGGACATTGACGGCTCCGTTGCCAGCGACATCTACGGCAAGGGAACAGTGATCGAGGACTTTCAAGCCAAGATGGCGGCATTTCTCGGCAAGGAGGACGCCGTGTTCTTTCCTAGCGGCACGATGGCGCAGCAGATTGCGCTACGCATCTGGTGTGATCGGACAGGACTCATGAAGGTGGCTTACCACCCTTTGTGCCACCTCGAGATCCACGAGCAAGATGGCCTGAAGGAATTGCACCACATTCAGCCCGTGCTGCTCGGGGATGCTGACCGCTTGATTGAACTGGCCGACTTGGAAGCGCAAGACCAACCGATCACCTGCTTGCTACTAGAGCTGCCGCAACGGGAAATTGGGGGCCAACTGCCCTCGTATGAGAGCGTGGTGGACATCGCAGACTACTGCAAGGCCACCGGCATGAAGCTACATCTCGATGGGGCACGGTTGCTGGAAGTCCTGCCCTACTACCAAAAGTCAGCGGCGGAGATCTGCGCGCTATTTGACAGCGTCTATCTCTCTTTCTACAAAGGGCTGGGCGGCATCGCGGGCGCTGTGTTGGCTGGCGACAGAGATTTTATCGCCGAGTCGATCGTGTGGAAACGCCGTCATGGCGGAGATCTCATCAGTCTCTATCCGTACATCTTGAGTGCGGATTATTATTTTTCGCAACGCAAAGACAAAATGGAACAGTACTACCAGGGGGCTAAGGAGATCGCCTCACTGTTTAACGCCTGCGCCGATGTGACCACGTTGCCTAAAGTGCCCGTCAGCAACATGTTTCACGTCTGGATCAAACGCCCGCTGCACGAGGCAGAAGCCATCTTGATCCAGGTCTATGAGGAAACAGGCGTCGCCTTTTCGCCATCGCTACGCGCAAGAAGTGAAGCGATGTGTTCGTTTGAGCTCAGCGTGGGAGACGCCTATGCGCGTATTTCGCCCGAGGTCCTGCACGATGCCTTTGCTGTCTTCGCGAACAAACTGTCGGCTTCCACGTGAAGCGGGCAGCCCCGGGGTTTTTATCTGGTTATAAAGCCCCGGGCACCCCTTTGTACCACTCACGCAAGACGACTTCTGCCTGCTTGCCATAGATGTCAAACCCGCGATCCCGAGACGCTTCCACAGCCGGATACAGTTTCGTGCTCCAGTCCCACCAGAAAAATCCCCCAAACCACGGTTCATCCCAGAAGGCGCGTAGCGCAGAACGATAAAAGCGTGCCTGTTCAGTCTCGTCGACCGGCAAGTCGCGGTGCGTAAAGTCCCACGGCATCGCCGCGCACCCTTGTGCACTTCGACAACCGATTTCCATGAACACAATCGGCTTTTGAAATTGCTCGTGGAGTCTCACGAATCGCTCCTTGGTCGCCTGCCAACGCATCAGCATGTTGTCTTCAGTTTCCCCCGGCCCGTCAGCCACCGGGTAGTAGGCACTGGTGCCGATCAAGTCCACCGCGTCAAACCACCGGACGCCCTCCTCCGATCCATGATTGGCATTGTAGATCAGCGGCCCCTGGTAGACTTCGCGTACGCGCGCGATGACGGCGCGCCAGTGCGCTTCTTGCGCCTCGCTTTTCACCATTTCGCAGCCTACGCAAAACATCTCGCAGCCCAGTTCCTGTGCCAGCTCCGCATAGTGCACCAAGAACTGCTCATAAGATTTGAACCACTTGTCCCAGTACGGACGGCTACCTTCTTCAGGTGGGAAGCCAATATGAGCACGCCAGATGCCGTCACGCGAGTTGACCACCGGTTTTAGACACACCTTCAGTCCTAGTTCCTTGGCATTCGCCACCGCCGCTGCAATATCTCGATCTGTCACTGTATAACCATAATCGAAGGGGATCTCCGTCGAGTACACCGTATCTTGCCAAGTCCAAAAAGAGAGTGCAATCCACTCACTACCAGTCTCACGCAGCTGTTCAAGCGAATCCTTGGCTGACTCTGTGCGATACTCTCCACGGGACGCGCCCCAGCCATAAGTCATGCCTTTAATCAATAACCGATCCATCGTCTCTGCCTCCTCCATGTCCGGTCGCGCAGTACAAGCTGGCCTGTTATTTTTACCCCTACCTGTCGGCTGTGTTCTACCTCTTCACGGGCCCGATAACAGTCTAGGCCGTGCCGCATGCGGCACGGCCTAGACGAAATCACAGAGCGATCAACTCAGCCCAAAACCGTGTGGAAAAAAGAAAGGGTTTGCGCGAATGCATCGCGGGAAGCCGTAACATGGTAAGAGCGCCGCGAGTCATTGAAAAACGCGTGTTGCGCGTCGTCATACACGGTGTAGGCAAAGTCCTTACCGGCGTCTTTCATCGCTTGGGCAAAGCCCGGCACAGCATTGGTGATGCGCGGATCTAGACCGCCGTAGAAACCGCGCACAGGACACTGAATGGCGGACAACAGCTCATTCGATGGCGCATCCCCATAGAAAATGGCGGCGCCACGCAACTGCGGATCGAGGCAAGCGAGGCGTCCAGACAGCGCCCCTCCCATGCAAAAGCCGATCGACACAACGCCTTGGCCTTTGCTATATGCACACTCGTCGCGCAACCAGGCAGCGGCTGACGTCAACATCGTGGCGAACTCGGCTCGATCCAAGCCGCCAAACAAAGTGGCAAATGTCTGCTGAATCTGTTGCCGCGGGCCGTCGGGCAGTTTCTCCATCGCGGCCGCTCGCTCTTCGGCGTTTTGCCAGGCGCTAGGCGGAACGGTTTCCAGAAAAGCTTTGACAGCCTCCACGCGGTCTTTGTCAAGCCCCGCCAGGCGTTCCCCTTGTTTAGCATAGAGGTCTGGCGCAAAGGCCACATATCCAGCTTCGGCAAAACGGCGAGTTACGTCTTCGATGTGCTCGTCCACACCCCAAATCTCTTGAATCACGATCACAGCCGGCAAGAGGCCCGTGGCGCGCTCCGGTTTCATCAACAGACCCGAAAAAGCCTGATCTTTCCCATAACGAACGACTTCTGTGTGCAATTGCATAAAAGTATGCTCCTCTCTAATACTTCTAAAATCTTAGTAAAACCGATCGGCGACCCGTTCGCGTCGCGCGACACCGGACGCCACAGCCGCTTCCATCACCGCTTGACTGACTGTCTTGGAGATCCGTGGATTAAACACGCTCGGGATGATGTAGTTTTCATTCAGCTCTTCATCAGTCACGATCGAAGCGATGGCGCGTGCAGCCGCCAGCTTCATCTCTTCATTAATCGTGCTTGCCCGTGCGCTGAGTGCCCCGCGAAAAATCCCTGGAAAACACAGCACGTTGTTAATCTGGTTCGGATAGTCTGAACGTCCAGTCGCCAGCACGCGCACGTACGGCTCTGCTTCTTCAGGCGCAATCTCAGGTGTAGGGTTGGCCATCGCGAATACAATAGGGTCACTAGCCATTGACTGAATGTCTTCGACCTTCAGTACGCCTGGTCCTGACAACCCGATGAACACATCGGCGCCATGAATGACATCGCTCAGACGTCCAGTCAGATTCTCGGGGTTCGTATTCGCTGCGTACCAGGTCCACACCGGGTTCTCATACTCGATCCCACGCGCCAATGCGCCTTGGCGATCGACACCGATGACATTCTTGACTCCTGCCGCCAGGAGCATCTTAGAGCACGCTACACCTGCCGCGCCAATGCCAGTCACCACGACTTTGACATCCTCAAGTCGTTTACCGACAACTTTGACAGCGTTCAGTAATCCGGCGAGCAGCACCACTGCCGTTCCGTGCTGATCGTCGTGAAACACAGGGATATCGAGTTCATCACGCAGACGCTCTTCAATATCGAAGCAGCGAGGCGCAGAAATATCCTCTAAATTAATACCGCCAAATACGGGCGCAATCGCCTTGACAATGCGCACGATCTCATCTGGATCCTTGGTATCAAGGCAGATCGGAAAAGCGTCCACTTCAGCAAATTGCTTGAACAGCATGGCTTTGCCTTCCATCACAGGCATCGCGGCGGAAGGACCGATATCCCCTAAGCCAAGCACCGCAGTCCCGTCACTGACGATCGCCACGGTGTTGCGCTTAATCGTCAATTGAAACGCTTTCGTGGGGTCTTCGTGTATGGCCATACATACGCGCGCCACATCTGGCGTGTATACGCGGGACAGATCGTCCCGGTTTTTCACCGGAGACTTTGCGTGTACCTCAATCTTGCCACCGAGATGCAAGAGAAAAGTGCGATCAGATACGTTTATCACGCGTACCCCAGGCAGCGCTTCTAAAGCTTTGACAATCTGCTCGGCGTGCTCACGATCAGAAGCTTGCACCGTGACATCTCGCAACGCCGTGTTCTTGTTGACTTGAATCACGTCGACCGCGACAATGTCGCCGCCTGACTCGCCAATGGTCTTGGCCAGCCGTCCATATGTAGCGCCCGTATTCTCTAATTCAAGACGCAAAATCAAACTGGTTCCGGCAGAATGTTGCAGATCAGTCGCCTCCTTGGTCGGAACAGGTCCCTACCGACCATTCAATTATAGCAAATCCGTAGCCGGCAAGGTCACATTCCGCAGGAGTTTCACAATCCTGCCATGCGTGGCCCACAAAAAGAAGGGCGGCGCCTGTAGCGCCACCCTCTTTTTGTGGATGATGATACTTTATCTCACCACGTGAATGGGTGATCCCAAAGCCACTTCGGACGCTTCCATCACCATTTCGCCGAGTGTTGGATGCGCATGAATCGTGAGCGCGACGTCTTCTAGTGTCGCCGACAGTTCGATGGCCAATCCAAGCTCTGCAATGATATTGGAAGCTTCCATCCCGATGACCTGCGCGCCGACGAGTACCCCTGTCGCTTGGTCGGCGATCAGTTTCACAAAACCTGCATCCGCCTGCAAGGCGACCGCCCGTCCATTGGCCGCAAAAGGAAAGCGACCTACGGCGATTTCACCGTACTGATCTTTCGCCTCCGCTTCATTCAACCCGACTGAAGCGATCTCTGGATCCGAAAAGACGACAGAAGGAATACACCGATAGTCCACGATACTGGCGTGTCCGGCAATCGCTTCTGCCGCCACCTTACCTTCGTAAGACGCCTTGTGCGCAAGCGCCGCCCCAGGCACAATGTCACCGATCGCGTAGATATGCGGGACATTGGTCCGGCACTGCGCATCCACTTCGATCAGCCCACGCTCGTTGACTTTCACGCCGATCGTGTCCAGCCCGAGCTCTTCCGTATTCGGACGCCGACCGACTGTTACGAGAACGTAGTCCGCTTTCACCTGTTTTTCTTCGCCTTTGACCGAGAAAGACAGGGTGACGCCGGTGTCATCTTCAGCCACCGACTGCGCCATCGCATTCGTAAATACATCCACATCATATTTTTTCAAATTGCGCATGACAAGCCGCGAGAGTTGCGCTTCAAAGAGTGGGAGAATGGAATCAGTACCTTCGACAATCGTGACTTTAGCACCGAATTTGGCATACGCCTGACCGAGTTCTACGCCTACGTATCCGCCGCCAATGACAATCAAGCTAGAAGGTACATGATCTAGCGTCAGTGCCTCAGTAGAGGACAAGACGCGTCCCTTGAAAGGCATCGACTTGAGTTCGATCGGACGAGAACCAGTGGCAATAATCGCGTCATTGAACCGGTAGTTGTGCCCCTCCGTCTCAGTCATAATTCTGGCTTCATTCGGCTTAGAGAAAAAAGCCTCTCCATGGAGCACATTCACCTTATTGCCTTTGAGTAGCGTCTTGACGCCGCCCGTCATCTTGTCGACCACGGTTTGCTTCCAGGTCTGTACCTTGGAGAAATCTAATTCCGCTGTGGTCTTGATACCAGGAAACACCTCTTCGCGCGCTCCCTCATAATGGTGGGCAGCCGAGATCAGTGCTTTGGATGGGATACAACCACGATTGAGACACACGCCGCCGAGTTCTGCCTTGTCTACCAGCGTGACTGATTTCCCGAGCTGTGCTGCGCGAATCGCAGCCACATAGCCTCCAGGGCCGCCACCGATGACCAATACATCGACTTCTTCCGTCAGTTCACCGACTACCATGTCTTACACCTCCAGAAGAAGCAAGCGTGGATTTTCCAGTAGCTTTTTGATCTCATTGACAAAATTTTGCCCAAGTGCCCCGTCGATAATCCGATGGTCAAAGCTCAGCGATAAAGCCATCATGTGTGCTGGAACAATCTGTCCACCTTGTACAATCGGCTTCTCGGTAATGCGACCCACGCCGAGAATGGCCACTTCCGGGTAATTGATGATAGGCGTGAAAAACATACCGCCGGCTGACCCGATGTTCGTAATGGAGATGGTGCTACCTTTGAGCTCTGCCGGCCCCAGTTTGCCTGCACGACCACGTGTCGCGAGATCTTCGATCGTTGAGGCGATCTCCCACATATTTCGCGCATTAGCGTCGCGCACAACGGGCACCAATAAGCCCCGCTCCGTATCAGTCGCAATACCGATGTGATACGACCGTTTAATAACGAGTTCCTGACGCTCTTCGTCGAGCGTCGCGTTTAGTTGCGGATACCGTTTGATCGCGGCGACAAGTGCCTTCACAATAAAAGGAAGGTAGGTGATCTTGATGCCGCGCTCTGCAGCGAGTGGTTTGATCTCAGCGCGCAACTTAACGAGTTCACTGACATTGACCTCATCCATCAGCGTCACATGAGGAGCTGTGTACTTGGACTTGGCCATCGCCTGCGCGATAATCTTGCGAATCGACGTCAGGGGTACGCGCTCTTCATTAGCACTCCCATTACTAAACTCAGTCTGCGCCCCAGGTTGGCTTTTCGCGACCGGTGCGATCACCGTATCAGACATCGCGCCACCAGCTGTGCTGTCAGGTACCGACTGTCTGCTTCCTTGCAAGAATGCTTCGATATCGGCGCGCGTAATTTTGCCACCAGACCCGGTTCCTACTACTTGCGTAATGAGGACCCCCGACTCGCGTGCAAACTTACGAACGCCAGGAGTTGCCAGCACTTCTTGTGCCGCGCTTTGGAGCGCCTGTGCAACCGCTGGCGCAGGCGCGTTCGCGGCGACTACGCCCGACTCCACAGTAGCGGCACCTGCAGGCACGGCTGTACCTACCTTGGCAGACGCCACATTATGCGCGGTCACGCCGAGACCGGCTTGTGACACAGCAGAATCTTTGACGTCAGCTTTTAGCGCGGCATCGGTGTTGCCGGCTCCCGCCACCTCAAAGGAGATAAAAGGGTCGCCGACCACCGCAGTCGCCCCTGCTGCTACGCTAATTTCCAACACTTTACCCGTCACAGGGCTCGGCACTTCGACCATCGCTTTATCGTTTTCCACTTCTGCGATCGCGTCGTCTTCTTTCACTTCATCTCCAGGCTTGACTAACCACTTTTCCACCCGTCCCTCGTGCAGTCCCTCGCCGAGTTCCGGGAATCGAAACGAATATACGCCCATCTGACATCCCCCTTTCTTGCACAGATACTTAGAGGCTCATCACCTTTTCCAAACCACGCAAGACGCG
>JAPNUP010000061.1 GCA_026627345.1 Bacillota bacterium
GTGCGTCCGACCTGTACAGCGTGTAAAGCTTTAGGACTAGACCACACATGCGCTGGAAGCATCAGCAAGACACACAGTACGAACAGCCAAAACGGGGTGCCGTTACTCCCTAGGATGAGATCAGAAAGTCCTGCGATAAACCCCGAAGCGCCGAACAGAAGCACAAAGAGCGCAAGACTGAGTAAAGCGGATAGCCAGACCGATAGCCGCCCCAGCCAGTGACTACCACCAAGTGCAATCAACAAGAATAGTGAGACCTGACAGACGATGGACAAGATATTGCCGGTAATAGCGTGCGTCGACCAAATACGCGCCAGCGTTTGCGCGAGTGCGTCCGGATGCTGAGCGAAAGGTGCCCCGAGCAATACCGTGACAATGGCCGACGCGCGCGTCGTCACGAGGACTGGGCGAATTTGAATGAGACCACTGAGCAACCATACTGCGGCGAGCCCGAGAGATAAAAAAGAGATAGCACGCTTTTTCCTGGATTTATCCACTGTCGCTGGAGGGACCGAACCTTCTTGGAAGGCTGGCTCGTCCTTAAACCACCCGTGCATCATTTTCATCGCGTATCCGCCGATCACCTTGAAACCGACGGCAAATGCAAGCCCAATGAAGACGTCTAACAAGATTTCATAGTACCGAGTAATCAAAGAATCACCCCCAGGCGTTTCCTAACCGGCTGTGCGTCACATATTCCAAACACTACTGTCATAACGCGAGAAAGTGTAGATGCCGACTGAGATCATAGGCACAAACATGCCTACGATCATCAAGAGAAAGCCAAGCTGCTGATCACCGAGGACGGACATCCCGAATAGCGCTGCGCCAGACGCACTATAAGCATAGAGCGTATGCTGAGCAAGAATTAGGAAAATTTCTGCTGGCATAGCCAGATTGATCACGAAAAAGACATAGAGAAGGCGCTTGCCAAGGGTCAATCGCGGTATTTGATCAAGCGGGCTCAGAATTGGCATCCACAAGAATATGGAAATGATGAAAAACATTCCATGTTCGAGCAAGTGGAAATATTCGTTTTGTAACGTCAGATCGTACACTCGCGGGATATGAAAGAAGAAAAATACCACGTTAAACACAGCCAGTGTCGCGACGGGATGAAACAATGTAGCCGGTAGATGTACCCACGAGACCACACGGTCAAACGGATACTTCGGAATTCCCGCAAGCCACAGCGGCGTCATGATCATGATTTCAAGCAGATGCTGTACTGAGTGCATACTAAACAATAGATCATCAGAGATAAAATTGATTGGACTTCCAAAAGCAAGCAAAAATACGATGACACCTAGCGTAAAGAGCGTTGTCCGCAGTCTCGTCGTCACAGCGTTCTCGGCGTGCGCCCCTCTTTGCAAGCGACTGACCATGAACAAGTACAGTACTTCGATGACGATCGCCTGCACAATCACATCCAGTTGCCAGTGAACAAGATCGATGAAAAGTTGCCAAAATTCGTGCAGATACATAGCTTGTCCCTCTCTTAGCGACCTTTGCGTGCGCGCTCAGTGTTGCGCGAGCAGCGCCTGCAGTTCGAGCGGCATTGCCCCGGGCTTGCACTGAGTCAGCGTGTTGTCATTGACCTCTGTATCGATATGCAACACGCCCCCTGTCAAATGGCTATACGGAACCACGCCGACCGGAATGTCAGGCCCACCGAAGCGATCAGGGTTGATGCCTTGCGCCGACAAAGCATGCAAGAAGCGGTCTGTATAACTGACCGGTCCAGCTGGAAAAACAACAAAAAAGGCGGACACATTGTCATGTGTTCCGAGTAATGTTTTGACGAGCCCTGGATTCGCCCGGTACGCAAACATCATGACACGCGGATCGTCGATCTTGGTGGTCAGTCGATCGCCTTGAGCTGGGTGAAACCAGGCCTGTGGCATAGTCCCCATCGGATAACTATCTACTGGCGCTCCTTGATAATCGACCTGCAAAAAGTACTCTTGGCTCTGTTGTTCATAAACGCCTTGCCAACTGATGATCGCATTCTCTGTGATCCCTTGACCGAGTGCTGTCGGGACATGAATCGTCATGCCTGCGAGAAACAGTACCGCAGCAATCGCGATCATGACCGGAAAACTGAACGTTCGCTTGGCACTTGATTTTACATCGCGGTTCTCCATTTCACTCAATTCCCCGTCCCTTGATGAATTGCGTCACAATGGCTAAAAAGATAAAAAGTCCAGGAAATTCCCACACTGTGCCTGCGCCGAAGATGCCACCGACAATCGCCAACAGATAACCCCACATCGCGAGGCGCGGACGCGCCAGACCAACCAAGGCCGCAAGGCCCGAAAGAGCAGCCGCTACATAGGTTGCATCCAATCCGAGAATGCCTGTATGAGAGACAGGTCCGAATACGCCACCATGTTCGACCACACCGACAAATACACCGACCACCGCCGCAAACATACCAAGGGCAAATGAACTCCACTTTAGGATATAAAGCCGCTCCTTACACGCGATATAAAAAAGTCTCTACGTCAGATCCACAGCAGTACAACTGCGCCACGTGATCGCCTATTGCCGAATGACGCGAAGTCATTCGGCAATAGAGCGGATCCGCAGCATACATCTTTCTGAACTCTCTTACATCGACGGGGTTATGTGATCGTCTGATTGCGCGACAGGCGGGATCGTCTCAGGTGCTTCGTTGCGGATGCGGTCGATACGCAGGGCAAACGTCCGAAACAAGATGAGTAATGTTACCATCACAACGAGTTGGAATAGCCACCAGACGATGTCCCAAAGAATGGGCATCCCCGGGCTCGCCGGGATGCGAATCGGTAAAGTAGGCCAAAAATTACCCATGTGACCTCACCTCCTCAAATAAAGTACAATTGCAACCACATCGCGACCCAAGTCACGACGATAAACATCCAAAACACGTTATTGAGCCGATATCCGAGGGCATTGGCCTCCGTGATGCCGACACGCTTCATACGCATGTTGGCCGCCATGAGAACACCAAGCCCGACTAGGTGCATGAAGACACAAAGCCCAATGGTGGTCAGGAATGTCTCCCCGTAGTGAGACATGGGATCAAAGGGATGAAACCACCACTCCCAGATCAGCATCAGTGTAGCGAGTCCGCCGAGAATCATCGTGAGGATGCCATTCGTTCGGTACAGCTTCGCATTGTTGCCTTTCAGTGCTCTCGATGCTGCCAACGCGGTCAGCCCGCTGAGCACCATCAATATCGTTTCAATGACACCTGTCGTCTGATCGACGGTCGACGGTACGAAACCTGCCACCATAATGTAGCGTACGTTGATCATGACGAAATACGGGACGCTCATACTAAACAAGAAGATGACAAACGCCCCAAAAGCCTTTCTCGTCTCCAGTTCACGCTCAACCGGCGGTCTTGTCGACACTTTCTGTTGTGACCGCGAGAGTTCCACGGAATCACCTCCATTTCAAATATCAGCTAAGGGACGCCGCCACTTCTTGCTGCGGGATAATCGCTGCTGGCTTATCGTCGTCATATTCGTAAAAACTGGCAACCACAAGTGGTTCCTCTTTGAAGTTGTCATCGAGCGAAGCAGACGTAGCCATCCATTCGAGCGATTTAGACTTCCAAGGATTCTGCTCGACCTTTTTACCGGAGCGCATCGCCCACCAGATGTGTAGCAGATTAAACAAGAACCCTGCGCCGAGAATAAACGCGAAAATCGAAATGGCAATGTTCAAAGGTTGCAGGTACGGCGGGTAGATAGGCACCCAGCGATTCATGCCTTCCATGCCCACGAGAAACATGAGACTGAACGCCCCGTCAAACCCGACAAATACCCATATAGCACCCAATACGCCGAGCTTCGAATTGTAGGTTCTGCCGGAAAACTTCGGCAGCCAGTAATACATGGCAGCCAGCCAAGTAAAGACCATGCCGCCGATAATCGTGAAGTGGAAGTGACCCACGACCCAGAAGGTATCGTGCAACTGCAAATCTACGACCGGGTCTGCATTGAATACGCCTGTCAGGCCGCCAATGAGAAAGTTGAACATACTCATCAGCACAAGCAACGACGGTACCGTCAATTTGAAGTTAGATCGCCACATCGTACCGATGACCACCATGTACGCGAAGCCAGTCGGTATCGAGATCATCTCCGTGAAAAAGGAGAATGGAAGTTCTTCTTGAAGCGTGATGTTCGTGAACATGTGATGTGCCCAAACGAAGCCGCTTAGCATCATCACAAAAATGACGCCGATGACCCCCCACTCTCGGGCAAACAGCGGCTTTCGCACCATGACTGGAATGATTTCCATCCAGATTGTAAGGGCCGGAAGCACAATGATATAGACCTCAGGGTGACCAAACAACCAAAATATCTCTAGGTAAGTCAGCGGACTTCCCACCGCCGTGAAAAATGGGAATGGCACCAAGCGATCCAAGAGTGCCATGACGAAAGTCATCTGAATTTCAGGAAGCCAGATGATATTCAGCAGGCTCACCACCAGCATCCCCCACGCAAACATCGGTAGGCGGTTCCAGGTGAGGCCTTTGGCTCGTTTGAATAAAATGGTAGCCGTCAGGTTCAGGGATACCAAGAGTGACGAGGTCGTGAGCGCGAACACGCCAAGATAGTAAAACAAGATTCCGTTCGCGTCATTTTGTGCCAGCGGCTCATAACCACGCCAGCCAGTGGTCCACTGACCGAGCAACGGACTAAAGGCTACGGTCAAGATACCGGCCGGTACCAGCCAAACACTGATGGACGAAATCTTCGGGAAGGCCGAAGAGTTCGAGCCGATCATCTGCGGAATCAAGAAATTCCCCATCCCGCCGACGAGCGCCACGGTACCGACGGAAAACATCATGATCGTTCCGTGAATGCCGACTGTCATCAGATACTGACCCGGATCCGGGAACAGCCACATATGCGGACTCATGAGTTCCAAACGCATGAGCATCGCCGCGAGTCCGGCAATAAAAAATCCACCAGTGGAACTCACGAGATACTGGATTCCGACGACTTTATGATGCAGACTGAGCCCAAAATACTGACGCCAGCCAGTCGCTGTCACGGGCCGCTTATTCATAATGCCGAATGCGGGAAGGATGATTTCCTCCCAGCCTCCGACCCCGAGCAACCAGCCGATG
This sequence comes from Bacillota bacterium, assembly GCA_026627345.1. GTDB lineage: Bacteria > Bacillota > Bacilli > Alicyclobacillales > SLC66 > JAPNUJ01. The sequence goes on from JAPNUP010000061.1 coordinate 5,129, forward strand.
AGACCAGCAGTCCAACCCAAGACGACCGAGGGCTGGGTGATAAATGGATTCCCCTTGAGGGGATCGATCACGTAACTGATAAACACGTTGACGACCAAAAATCCTATTGCTGCCCATAGCAGTCCGCGAATAACAGGCGGCATGGGTCTTTTCACCGGATACTCCGGCGAAGTCGAAACTGCAGTAGCCACCCTTGGCACCTCCTTCATATCACACTTGCCCGCCCGAGTGAGAGCGATTAGTTTCCAGCCTTATGTTGGGCATGGACCCACTGGAGGAAGTCCTTCATGGAAACGACGTGCACAGCGGCGTACATCACGGGGTGTCCCGGTCCGCAAACCTCTGAACACTGCACTCGTACCATCGGGTTGACTTCAGTCGACGTGATCACGTTCGGGGTAATCACCTCGTACCGCGTCTCGCCAGGAATCACGTCTTCTTTCTCGCCGAAAGCGGGGATCCAGAATCCGTGGATCACATCAAGTCCCATGTCGTAGGGGTGATTAAAATCGTACGAGCGGAGCACGAACTCCACTTTCTTGCCTACAGGCAGATACAGGACATCATTGCCTGCAGGGTCGACCGCCGCATTGACTCCATACTGCGGATATCCAAATCTCCATTCCCATTGCCTCGCCGTCACATCCACGATCAAGTCGTGTGTATTAGCGGCGGGTTGCAATTGATTAAACTGCTCCTCTGCTGCGGAAGTCGTTGGATGCAAGAAGAACAGCAGGTTGATCACAATCGATACGGTAATCCAGATTCCTACGTATGCGCGATTGGTTCGAGCGCGCTTGCCCGGAATAATAGAGCCGTCGCGCTTCGCCTTAAAGCGAGTTGGCACGAAGATGATCATGAGTACGACAAAGACGAAGATCGGCGTGAGCACGCGAAACAGAAATAGGCTTGCATTCAATCCTTCAAGCGCCTGCGTGGACGCGGTATAGTAATAAAAATGCGGACCCCAGACACTTACGCCAATCTCGCCCAAGATACTCAGAATGATCCAGAACACTAAGAACAGCAACAGGTCGATCACTGGCTCATCTCCCTTCTCTCCTGCGTCGCCTTACGCAGGCAGGATATTGATCGTGCCTTTCATTCCATCGAGATAGTGCACAAACCCTTGCACGAAGCATCCATATTGCCAAATCCCTGGCTTGTTCGGAACGGTGAACTGCAGCTTGATATTGCCACCTGGGCGCATCGTCGGGCTAAAGTTACCTGATCCTGGTTGGGTAACTAACCACGGGCCCTTCGGGACATCGAGTTTGACGATTGCTTTATTGACCGCCAGGTTGTCCACCCCGTTGGCTTCGAGGATCGTGACATGCACGCCATCCCAGAAGTCTTCGTTAAACTGCACATCGAGATCAGTGTATACGTTCGGAGCAGTATTAAAGCCACCGCGACCAATCATCCACTCATGAAAATGCACGGGACTCATATTTTGCAAATTCACAATCATCGGGGTGCCTACACGCCAAGTCATCTGATCTGGTATGTAGTAGTAATCGTTTTGATAGACACTCGTGGCGCCTGAATCCACCTGCGTGCCGACAATGAGCGAAGCCGCCTTGGAGATGTTGGACGACTCAAAAAGCGCCGCTGTAGCGCCCACTAGGACGCCGACAGAACCAATGAGAAATTGGCGTCGACTCCAGTTCGTCTCCCCTGCCGCGGGATTCGCGTTCTGACCGTCTTGCTTTTGGTCGCTCACTTTGCGCCCCCCTCAGTTAATTTTGAACGGTGATGCTACTAGGCCCACCAGAGACCACGTTTAGGACATCCCACATCCCAAAGTTCTCAGGGCGCGTCTGCGCGTCGATCCGGTCAAGCAGGTTCTCGATCTCGTAGTGACCGACTTTGGATGCGACGAAACTGAATTGCTCCGACTGCCCCGGGAAGACCCCCGCAGCGGAATTGGCCACCATCGCTGAGACCGACATGCCGGCACCCGGAAACGCCAGATGGTTGCCTCCGTTGTACACCCCCACCTCAAACGGGATGCCACCGTCGTTGTTCATGGTGACGTTCACTTTATATCCGACGGGGATGTTGACAGCCATGTTGCCGTTGGCGTAGCCATTAAAATTGGCCCAGCCATTGACCGAAGTCAATCCCGCGTCCAGTGTCAAATCTACCGTGTGAGCGGCGGAATCCACTTTCAACCACGGTGACGATGCGAGCGTCGTCGTAGTCGTTCCGCACCCGCTCAGCAAGAGCACGGCACCGGCGGCCGCCAGCCACAAAAACTTCTTGGGCATGATGTTTACCCACCCTCCTTATGGTATTGTCTAGGAACCATCATCTTGACAAGCCAGTGAATCCTTGAACCACCTCCTTATCAGCCTGCTAGACGGGCCAAGGTAAACCGTTCTATAATGAGTCACATAAAAGGCCCACTTGTCTAAGAAGCGCCGAGAAAAACCTCGATTCTAGGTGCACTCTTTCCCAAGGGACTTACGTAAACAACATGACTATTGGATTTATAGCAAAATTTAATCACACAAATGTCATGGAAGTCAACAAATTTTCACTAGAATTTTTCCCGCCATTCAGTATATAATAATCTTTCTATCTATTCGACATCGTTCGTTCGACGAATATTTGCTTTGGAAGTTCTCTGCTGTCATTCATTACTTTAGCGGCCTGGTGAGCCCCTTCATAACTTGTGCATTTACTGAGGGGAGGTTCGGCATGCGAGGCGCGCAGTTGTTGAATATATTCGAGCCACGCACTCCAACATCTGGTACAACACTACCGCCCGGCGTTGAATGAGACGGAATAAATGGAGGATTATGATGGATGAGGATCATCAAGTAAGCGGTTGGCTGCATCACATTTTGCGGCGCCGGCTCATGCAGTTCTTGGCCATTGCTGAGGATGGCATTTACATCGCACTTGCCTTTTTGTTCGCGCTGTCGGCCATCGCCGTGATCGTCTCCTTTCTCTGGACCGTGCGCTTCACGTCTTATATGACTTTCATCGAGTCATCCTTGGATCACTTTTTGATCGTCTTCATGCTGATCGAATTGATGCACACGACCGTGCTCTACTTGAAAACCCATCGCTTTCGACACGAGCCATTCTTGATGGTCGGTATGATCGCGGGCATTCGTGCGATTCTCATTCTCAGCGCTCACCTGACGGTGATCGATGAAAGTACCAAGCTCCCGTACATCTATGAACTCGTAGCCACGGCCCTTGTCGTACTTGTTCTGGCGGTTTCCATGCGCATCACAAGAGTGAGACCTTCAGAACGCGTCTCAGATGACAGCACACGGTAGTCGCATTTCTTACACACTTTTTTACCAATGTTCAAATATGAATAGCATCTTTGTGCCCCCTTGTCCCCCGCGACGCCTATAGTAGAGAGACGGTGAGACAGCGCTCGCGCGCCACCCTATTCGGCCAGAATAACGGATTCGCCGTTATTCTGACGATGTACGTTTAAGAAGTGGGAGTGGGACGCAATGAATAAGGCCCGTGCGAGAGCCTTGCAGATCGGTTTTGTCGTCGTGATTGTCTCGATCTTGAGTCGTGTAGGCTTTGTACAAACGCACGATGTGGCCTTGGCGAAGGAGGCCAATGACCAGTGGGATACAGTGGAGCCGATCGCGCCGGTGCGCGGTACCATCTACGATGAAGATGGCGGCATGCTCGCCTACGACGCACCTTCCTATACGATCGACATCGACCTATCCTCGATTCACGAGGCCAAGCAAACAGACGCTTTAGCGCGCGGTTTAGCGAAAATCTTCGGTACCACTGTGTCCAACATCTCGTCCCAACTGAACCGCCCGGGCGTTGTCTGGCTACAGATGTACCCGTATATGGTCGATATCCCTCTGGCCACCAAAGAGCGGGTCACGCAGCTGCTCGACAAGCTTGGTTTAGCGAACGACTACAGTGTGAACAAATCGTACACGCGTGTGTATCCGGATGGACGCCTTGCCTCTCAGGTGATCGGCTTTACGGGGCCTAAGGGGCAAGGGCTGGCTGGCGTTGAATTCAAGTTGAACGCCTATCTCACGGGTAAGCCTGGTGTGGAGAAGTTCACTCAGGACAGTTCCGGCAACCCGATCCCCTTTCAACCCGTGCAGGAGACGCCTCCCCAAAACGGAGACAATGTGTACCTGACGATCAATTCCGCCATTCAGATCTATGCCGAGCAAGCCTTGGCCACCATCAAGAAGCGGTTCGACCCGGCACACGCCGCCATTATCGTCGCCAATCCAGAAACGGGCGCGATTCTCGCGATGTCGGTTTTGCCAAACTTCAACCCGAATCACTACTGGGCATTTCCCGAGTCGACCCTTTACACCAACTGGGCGATCGACGAGCCATTTGAACCCGGATCGACGATCAAACCAGAGGTTCTCGTCGGCGCACTGGCCACGCATAGCATCAAGCTGAATCAAACCTACATGTCAGGTGTCGACTACGTCAACGGCGTGGCAATCCACGACTGGAATGTCTGGGGATGGGGGCGACTGACCTATGAACAGGCGCTCATCTATAGTAGTAACACCGGGATGATTCACATAGGACAAGCTGAAGGCGTGAAAAACTTCTACCACTATTTGAACGCGTTTGGCTTTACGCGGCGCACTGGCATCGATTTGCCAGGCGAGGCACACTCAATCATCTTCCCTCAAAAGAACCTGAATGCCGTAGACTACGCGACCATGACATTTGGGCAAGGTCTGGCCGTCACTCCGATCTCCCAGGTCGCGGCGATCGGTGCGATCGCCAACGGCGGGCATTTGCTGACGCCTTACGTGGTACAAAAAATCGTGACGCCGACTGGTCATGTGGTGTACAACCATCGCGTAAAAGTGGTGCGTCAAGTCGCCAGCCCTGCGATTATGCGCGAAGTGACCAACGTCATGATCAAGGTGGTCAATGACGATCCGCAAGGAGACGACGGTTCGATCCCTGGATACAACATTGCGGGTAAAACCGGGACTGCAGAGATTCCGAAGCCAAGCGGCGGCTACTACAGCAATCTCTACAATCTCTCGTTCATCGGGTTCGCGCCTGCACACCATCCACAGCTAGAGGTGTATGTGACAGTTAATATGCCGCACCATACGGCGCAGTGGGGGGATTGGGTGGCGACGCCTGCGGCGCGTTACGTCTTTCTCCATGCCTTGAAGTACCTGCGCATTGCGCCGCATCCAGTACCTGGCGTTTCATCTAGTACGCCGCTAAACGCTTCGCCAAAGACTGCCTATAAAACCGTGCCGAATGTCATCGGGCTCTCGCTGGCCAGTGCACAGACGCGTCTTCGGGACGACTCCTTACGCGTCGAGAGCATTGGCTCGGCTAGTCAGCCAGTGGCA
>JAPNUP010000085.1 GCA_026627345.1 Bacillota bacterium
TGTGGTGCTCGGCACACCCTCTGGCGTCACGTTCATTCCACCGCATTTGGCGGAAGAATGCTGCCTCACGTCGGAACGGATTCGCTTGCAGGATCTGTTCGGGTTTGAACGAATCCGCGAAGGAAAGTATTCGTCTGCGGATATCGATGTGCATAAATGGGCGCCGGAGATTGAAGCAGACTTTCGACAGTGGCGGCAAACGCATACCCCCGACGACTTGAAGCACCTGGTGTGGGAAGACTGACTCTCCATTTGGGCTAGGGAAGCGGCAAAGAACGGCGGGGAGCGTGTACGGGTTGACGATAGAGACCAGTTCTTGGGTTGGCGAAATGGCCGCGCAAGGCCATCGCATTTTACAATTTTGGCGCGAGCATGTGGTTTTGCCTGATGGCAGTTTTCATGGTCGGATTGCGCGCGGTGGGGTCATCGATGCAGGAGCGCCGCGCAGTTTGGTTATTGCCACGCGCATTCTCTGGACGTTTTCGCGGGCGGTAAACAGTGGATTTGCCGATACAGCAGAACATCGACTCATTGCAGATCGTACGTACACCTATTTGACGCGCCACTACTGGGATGTGGAACATGGGGGATTTTACTGGTCTCTTGGACCAGATGATCGCCCGCTCGACGAGAGCAAGCACGTATATGGGCAGGCGTTTGCTCTCTTCGCACTTGCCGAGTACTATGCGGTCACGAGGCGAGATGATGTGCTCGAAATGGCTCAAGCGACCTATACACTCCTCGAGGACAAGGCTGCCGATCAGGAGCACGAGGGATATCTAGAGGCCTTTTCCCGTCAGTGGGAGTGGGATTCGCAATGTGTTCGTCAAGGGATCAACCATGACGGGTTGCCGAAGTCTATGAATACGCATCTGCACATGTTGGAAGCGTATACGAGGTTCTATGAGGTGTGGCCGAACGATCAACTGAAGTCGCTTTTGGAGGCGCTATTGGCGATCTTAACTACTCTTGTGGTCGATGGCAATAGCCAACATTTTCGTTTATTTTTCGCACGCGACTGGACGCTGCACGGCGACGTGGTCTCCTATGGGCACGATATCGAGGGTTCGTGGCTGATGCTGGAGGCGGCCCACGCGCTAAACGATGCCGGGCGCATCCGCACTTGCGAAGATCTCGCTGTTCGCATGGTCGAGGCCGTTCTTGAACACGGGTGCTCAGCGGATCATGGTGTGATGAACGAAGGACGGGCTGGCGAGATTATCGATTCTGATGTGCATTGGTGGCCTCAGGCTGAGGGGATTGTCGGTTGCGTGAACGCCTATCAGGTGACGCAGGACACGCGTTA
>JAPNUP010000091.1 GCA_026627345.1 Bacillota bacterium
CAAACTCCATCCCCAAGGATGTGTCGGGGCTCCGGATCTGGTGGTCGAAGTGCTGTCGCCTTCAACGGCGTACAAGGACAAAAAATCAAAACTCAAGGCCTATCGAGCGGCTGGCGTACGCGAGTATTGGATGGTGGATCCACATCTTCGATTAGTCGAGGTGTGTCTTTTGGAGGATGGCGACGGATTCCCTACAGTCTACGGCAAGGAAGATACAGTTCCCGTCAGTCTCTTTGCCGATCTAAGCATCCGCCTTCAAGAAATATTCGGCTGATTCGGGATCCATCCCCTGCGTAAAAAGGCAAACGCTCACCGCGGGATCGCCACTATATGACCGTTACTTTTGCCAGGTCGGCAACCCAGAGCCCTTTAAGCGCCGCATAGGTCAGCTTATCCATCGTCGCGCCGTCAAAGCAGACCGTTTTGAAGTCACCGTATGATTTGTTTGTCACGGCAAACGGAAGCGTAAATGACACATTCTTGAGTGTTGCTCCCCGGAATGAAACCTCGTTCAGTGCAGACTTGTCAAACCTGACACCGATGAAGGTCTGACAGTCAAAACAGATTCCTCGCAGGTCGGAGGATTTGAAATCAACACCCTCAAAGATACAGTTGTCAAATCGTGCCTCTCTAAGATCAGACCTGGTCAGGTTGGCATCGGTCAGTCTGACATCGCTGAACTTCGCGCCTTTCAGGCTCGACACGTTCACGTTAGTGCGTACAAGGACGGAATTGCGGAAGCTCGCATCCGAAAGATCAGTGGCGGAAAAGCTACAGTCTGTCAGATTTGCACCATCAAAATTGGCTCCGCGTGCACTACTGCTTGCAAACGAGCTACCGGTCAAGTCGGCGCCCGCAAAGTCGGCTCCATGCAACGCGCTCGCTTTGAATTTCCCTTTATGCAAGACAACGCCTGCAAAGTCACTCTCTTTCAGATTGCGCGCGCTAAGGTTGATCTGCACCTGGCGCTGCAGCGAGCGAGAGAGGTTGGCCACCTCCTGTACCGTTTGGTCAATGTCGCCGATGCTGTCAATGGTTATTTCAAGAGCCGTTTCATCGTCCTTGCCTTCAGCTTTGAGTTCACGAAACCGCTCTTGCAAATCGGAGAGAAGGTCCGACTTGAGTTCGGCAACGCTTTTCACCCCGTCATATGGCGCAAATACCTCGTTCAAATGAGTCGTCAATTTCTCATTCATAGCATCCAGTCTCCTTACAATAAGGTGTCGAGTACGCGCTTTGCGTACTCCCAATTGTCTTTGTTACTGGCGTAAGTGGACCTACCTTTTGCGGTAATCCGGAAATACTTGCGCCGTCCTCCCTGAGATTCATCGCCCCAATACCACTCGATGTCGCCGTCTGCCTCAAGCCGTCGGACGCTGGAGTACATGGTGGCTTCCTTTAATTCATACTCACCTTCTGAGCGCTCAGCAATCAACTTGACCATTTCGTAGCCATAGCGATCAGCTTCAGACAAGAGCCGCAAAATCATCGTGTCGGTATGTCCTCGCAGCAGGTCAGATGTGATCTTGTTCTGACTCATATCATCACCTCGACAACACCATAATACAGCACATTACTATTTCAGTCAATGTAGTTTAACAATCATAATACAGCGACAGATTATCATTGTAATTGTCGCTTAGCAAACAAAAAGCCCAATTGTCCGCTGACAACAGTCAGCTGGCAATTAGGCGGGATAAGTTGGTGTGCAGCAAATTACAGCCGGAAGCTTACCCTTGTACAAGGGTCATCCCCCACGCTCGGCGAGCGACAAGCACATCGTGCTAACCTTTGTCATTCCTTTACCTATGATCATCGTTCATCGTGACAGCAACCACAAGTGTCTATGTTGCCACGAGCTTCTTGAACCGCTTCTCAGTGGCAGTTCCATAACCTACTCCACTTTCGCGGGACTTCTGTCCGGCCTGCAACAGAAGGCTATCTTTTCATCAGCATCACAGCCACACCCAGAAGACAAATCCCTGCACCAAGCCATTCGCTCCAGTCAGGAAACCGCTTATCAATAAACCAGCCCCAGAGTACAGCCATCGCTATGAAAATCCCACCATAGGCGGCATATGTTTTACCGAACGAGAATTCTTGACGGGTAGCAATGAGACCATACAAAATCATCGCAACTGCTCCGATGATACCGACCCAAAGTGGCTTCCCGTGCTTCAGCCATTGCCAAATCAGATACCCCCCACCAATCTCGGCTCCGCCAGCCAAGATGAACAGAAATATCGCTCTAACTATCATTTTGGTATCTCCGCTGTCTCTTTGCGTGCGCCGGAACGATTTGTCCGATCACGTTAGACCCATATTCACGCGATTACCACGTAATGGTATCCGGGTCCGCTGAGTAGCCTACGACGCCCTTCAGATCAGCGATGAGTTGTACATCCTCCGCTGACAGCTCAAAATCGAATACCTCTGCATTCTCCTTAATGCGAGCAGCCGTGACGGACTTAGGCAGAGGCAGGTATCCTCGTTGTAAACTCCAGCGCAGACAAATCTGAGCGATAGACCTACCATATTTTCCCGCCAGTGTCTGCATCTCCGGCACATCAAAGATTTTGCCTACGCCAAGTGGACTGTAAGCTTCCAGGAGGATATTTTGCGAACGGCAGTACTCGACCACTTCATCCTGCGTGTCCCCTGGGCACAACCGGATTTGATTGACCATCGGGGCGATGGTAGCTGTTTTCATGAGCGCTTCGATATGATGCGGGTGGAAATTGCTAATGCCGATGCTACGGATGCGCCCCGCCTTGTACAATTCTTCAAACGCCTTCCAGCTTCCGGCGTTGGCTTCTTGCCAATTGTCACGAAACGCAATCGGATTGGGCCAGTGAATCAGAAAAAGGTCTATGTAATCCGTATCCAGCTTTTTCATTGTTCCTTCAAAGGCATCCAGTGTTTTCTGATAACCATGTTCACTATTGGTCAGCTTGGAAGTAATGAAAATCTCTTTGCGGTCAATTCCGCTTTGTCTGACTGCAGTCCCCACGCTTTCCTCATTGCCGTAGCCCTGCGCTGTGTCAATATGACGATACCCTGCGTGAAGCGCACTGAGTACGGAGGAAACAGCTACATCCCCATTCGGCGTCTGCCATGTACCAAAGCCTATGCAAGGAATCTTCACACCGTTGGATAATGTATAACCGTCGGTTAACGATTTCAATGATTTCATCTCCTCTAAATTTGTTTACCGTTCTTACTATGATGATACCCCCTCCGTCAAGCGCAGGTAGGTGTCCTGAATCGAGAAGTCCCACTTAAGTAGACTCAACAGATTTGTCGTCCAACTGAATCATGTGAACCGTTTGCGTATGTTTCCCTCGGTAAACAGTAAAGACACCGCCTGCGACCAGCAACACAGTCACCGCACCGTCCGTCCACGGCGAAATGATACGTGGACTAAGAAGCAGGAATGCGATCAGTACTCCCCCTAGATAAAGGCCTGTGATGGCCGATGAGATCGCCATCGCGCGATGGGCATGAGGATGCCGAGCGTGCTGACGCCATAGAAAAACGGTAGCGGTCACGCTGTCGAGCATGAATTCAAGTGTGAGAAAAAAACCCGCAGCCGAGAGAATAACCGCGAAAAACGTGTCAAGCGATGACACAAACAGCTGTAGGATGGTGACTACCCATAGAGCAACAAAAACCACCCAGGTAGCGACTCCGGGTGCGCCTTGGCGATTCAGTTGAGCAAACCACCGCGGCAATAAGCGATCTCGCCCCATAGCGTACATCGCTCGAATTAAGATGTATCCGGTAAGCCACAAAGATCCGGCCGTTGACGCTAAAATAGGGACGAGAATGAAGCGACCAAGGTATGGCGGCAATAAAGGCGTCAAGTGGTGCGTCCATGCCACCAGCGGATCAGGAGAATTGGCCAGTTGGGAAATGGGCGTTTCGGCCAGGAGCAGAGGAAACAGTACTGCGTAGATAACCACTGCACCGATCGCCCCAATGATGCCTCCAAGTCCCGGGTCTTGCTTTGGTCTCGCGGCTTCCTCCGACGCATAGCTATCAATCTCCCAACCATCCAAAATGGTCGTTGCGACCACCATCGTCAATAAGATCCCCGCCACCGGCACATGGGCTGGAGCCTTGGGAAAGTGTGCATGCGGAAGCAAAATAGCCCCAAGCGTTGCGAACCCGACCAAAAACACGACCTCAATGGCGAGAAACACTTGTGTAATGCGCGCAGTCGGGCGAGCGCCGGACAACAAAGGGAGCATCGCAAAGAGCAACCAAAACGTACTGATCGCAAATTCGACCAGTGTGCTCCTTTGCCAGACTGGGTTGATGAGCGCAATCGTGTACTGAGCCGCGGGAAGCACAATCGGCGGCAGCGAAGTGAAATAGGCCAGCATGATTACCCAACCTTGAAAACGCGATGCGCGAGCACCTAAGACGCGAGCGGACCAATGATAGGAGGCACCCGACTGTGGAAAATGATGATTGAGCATGCGGAAAATGAATGCGGATACCAAAAAAGGAAGCGCGATGAGCGCCACGGCAAGCAGACTGTATAGACCGCTGTAACCGATCATCACGCCAGCCGCCGCCGAAATACTAAAGGCGGGTCCGACGCTGGATATGGACAAACTGCTAAGGTCCAGTAAAGAATAGGTCCGCCGTAATTTTGTACCGTTTGTAGCGGAAGCTTTGCGCAAAAACACAGTCTGTATCCCCCTTGCTAAGATGAAAAACACGCTCTGGGAGAAAGAGAGAGTGTTTGTTGGGACATACCTGCGGCCACGCGTACTCAGTCCTGGGCCCGAAGTCGCCAAGCGCACGCCTGATAATCCCCGTGCATGGGTGCAACGACCAGTCCCGCAGCCATCAGTTCGTCTCCTGAGACGGTGCACTGACGGATTGAAGAAGGAAAGAGTTCGCGGTGGTATCCACCGTGCAACTGTACATCGTACAGACGATCCGGTAGGAGACCTTGCAGCCGGAGCGTCTCGAGCGGTGCATTCGGTCGAGACAAAACGCGTACAAATGTAACAAACGCTTCGGTCTGATCCTCCTTAACGTACATCCAGGCAGCATTGTTTCCTGCCTGCGGATCGCGCAGACGATACAGATCGCCGAATAAAACCAGCGGACGCACCTCTTTGTACAGACGAATTTGCAGCGCAATCTCCTCACGTTCTGCAAGTGGAAGTTTGCGCACATCCAACTCATAGCCGAAGTTGCCCATCATCGCCACCAAGCCGCGCGTCTGAATCGGCGTGTTTCGCCCAACTTGATGGTTGGGCACAGCAGACACATGGGCTCCCATCGCCGCGGACGGATACCCGAGCGATGTGCCAAACTGTATCGCCAAACGTTCCACGGCATCCGTGTTGTCACTAGTCCATACTTGCGGCATGTAGTAGAGCATTCCAAGATCAAACCGTCCACCGCCACCAGAGCAACTTTCAAAAAGAATCGCAGGAAATCGACCGGTGATCACATCCATGATTGCATACAGGCCAAGCATGTATCGATGAGCGGTTTCTCCTTGTCGATCAGCAGGGAGAAGGGCCGATCCAACCTCCGTCATATGGCGGTTCATGTCCCATTTGACGTAACCGATCGGAGCGCTGGCCAGCACTGTACAGAGGGTCTCAACCACATACTCCCGAACGTCCGCGCGAGTCAAATCAAGCACTAGCTGGTGCCTGCCCTCGCTGCGTTGGCGCCCCGGTATATGCAAGCACCAGTCCGGGTGCATCCGGTACAATTCGCTGTCTGGCGAGATCATCTCCGGTTCAAACCACAACCCGAACTGCATGCCCTTTCGATTGATCGCTTGAGCGATATCGCCCAGCCCTTGCGGTAACTTGCGCTCATCCACGACCCAGTCGCCAAGTGAACTGCGGTCGTTGTCCCGACGGCCAAACCAGCCATCGTCCAATACAAACAGTTCCACCCCAAGTTCTGCAGCTGACCCCGCGAGCTCGACTAGCGTCTCACGCTCGAAACGAAAGTAGGTCGCTTCCCAGTTGTTGATGAGCACTGGACGCTCTCGGTCCCGGTACTCACCGCGTACCAAACGCGTGCGAATCAGTCGATGTAGCAGCCGCGAGAGGCCACCTAAGCCCTGATCAGAAAAACTCAGCAGCGCTTCCGGAGTCGTGAATGTCTGCCCTGGTTCGAGCCGCCATGAAAAGCCCTCGGGATGGATGCCAGCCAGCAAGCGAGTTGTGCGGTACTGGTCTACCGACGCGCGCATCTCAAAGTTGCCGCTGTATACGAGTGACAGTCCGTAGACCTCGCCACTTGTCTCTGTCGCCTCAGGTCGCGCCAGCATGACGAAGGGGTTCGCCTGATGGCTGCTGGCTCCGCGCCGGCTCTCCACTACATGCGCTCCTGGCGTCAGAGGTTCACGGACTACATGGCGTTCACGACCCCACGCGCCCTCTAGATGCATCCAGTCAAATGAGGCATCTCGCATGTCAAGTGACAGCGACATCACACCTTCGAGTTGCACAGGTTTCGTGCCTTCGTTGGCCACCGTCACGGAGCGCGCAATCACAGCATACTGGGAAAAAGCCGTATATCGTAGGCATACGCACACGCCACTGAGCGAGTCGCGCATGTCGATTTCAAGCGTGGTAGCCTCATCATCTGCTTCTACGTAGGTCGCTGGCAGACCCGATAGCGCTGGCTTGCCCTGCAAAATGCGATGTCCTGTATAACGCAAATCGATCGTATCTCCCGAGTGGGCGGCACGGACAGACAACGCTGGAGTGCGAAAATCAGACAAGCCATACGTCGGGTATTCCTGCGGCAGCGTATCGAGTGACAGCGACTCGTCTGCCGGATCCGGGTTAGGCGAGAAAGCCCGTTCGAGCATGACGAGCGGTTGTACCAACACAGAGCGAGACAGCGCTGGTCCAAAGTACCGATGCACCAGGTATCCATTTTTAACAACTTGCAGGATGTAGCTTGAAGCTCCAGCACGGAGGTGAAACATCTGCTCTTGCTCGTTGTACTCGATGCTCATGCCATCATGTTCCTTTCTTTAACCCTTGATGCTCAAATGGTCCTATGAAGCTGGTTGGGACACTAGTGACGTGTCGCTGCAGTTATGCCACTCATGTCCATTCCCGATAGGTCGCCGTCGTTTCGTCGCTCACATCCAAACCATACTCCTGCTCCATCACCCGTTTGCAATTGCGATAAGTCTGCACGACCATAGGCCGGTTATGTAGATTTCCGTAAGCCTGCATGAGACGCACATAGGCTTCCTCCCATGCAGGTTCCACTTGCAGCGCCCTCTCACAGATACGGATGGCCTCGTTCTCGCTTTGCTGCTCCAGACAGGCCGTCGCATATTCCACCGCCGCCTGCAAAAACAAGCGACGGTAACGTTCGCGCAACCCATCCGCCCAGTCAAGGTAGCGGGCTTCTTGCATGTACTCACCCTGATACGTCTCGGTGGCAGCCCACAGCGCCTGCGTGCGAACAGCGAGATTCGGGGTGCGTTTCGCCTGTTCTATATAATGTACGAAGCGATCACTATCGACATCCAGACCGGCCTGATCGACCAATTGATAGGCGCTGCCTTCACGTGCAATAAAGGAGGTGGTCCCGCGCCCTTCCCGATCAGGTTCCAGCGCCTGTGATAGTGTGCTCAGCGCAACTTTGAAGTCACGTTCCGCCGCTTCCCTATCACGCTCACCCCACAGGCTTTCCATGATTTCTTCTCTGTGCAGCCAGGTGTTTCGTCGCGTTAGTAGATATTGAAATAGTTGCCGTGCCTTCTCTCGCTGCCATTCTTTGCGCGAAACCTCAGTCACACCCCGCCATACGTGAAAACTGCCAAACGTTTGTACCCGTAAACTATATGAAGGAGGAACTTGTCCGCTTGGCATCCCCGATCGACGTCTGTTCATGCGTGATTCCACCATGCGACTAGGCCAACCTGAGACCGCCGTGTAGGTCGAGACAAGCGACGGGACTTGAGCGAGATCTCTCAAACCGAAATAGGTTGGGCGAGACAATATCGCGGTGCATTTCTCGCGCTCTGCGATTTCTATCGCTCGCGCCAACACGTCATTGGCTTCACTGACCCCTTGACAAGTAAGCGCCTGCGCGCGCCAAAGTAGTGCTGCGCAAGTGAGATACGGATCCCCCAACGAGGCAAACGCAGTGGCACTCCTTGCCAGCACTTCCTGTGCCTCATCATACATCTGGTTCACGCAACATCCCTGTCCATAGGCCAATCGTACGAGACTGGCCATCCACCTGTCCTCCACGCGCTCCGCAATGGCTATGCCCCGTTCTGCGCAGGCGCGCGCAAGCTCAAACTGCCGCTGATAGGCATGTGCCAAGCTCTGACCCATCAGCGCCTCCGACTGTCCCCGAACGATATGCAAGTCTTCCATCAAAGCCATAGCTTGGTCATAAGCTTGCAGCGCCAAAGGTGCGAGCGGGTCAAACAGGTGATGCGCATGTCCCAACCGAATATAACCGACCGCCTGTACAAACGGCGAGTGAAGCGTATCGCCCACAGTAAAACTGCACAGCGCCTGCTCCCGGGCGGCGAGCGGTTCTCCCGCCAGACTGTACAAGAGAGATAAGAGGAGCGTAGCCTCCCGGTGTGATAGGGCCGTCCGTTGATCTATACGATCGACCCTCAAACGCGATTCTAGCAACTGAGTGGCCTCAAGGATCCGCCCTGTCCGCAAAAGCAAGCGCGCGTCACTGTTGTTCGCACAGACCGCGGCCTTGGCCGATATTTGGAGCACGCGTCCAAGTCTCGTGGCACGCTGATATCGTCCGGAATTGATGGCATTCTCGTAATGTAGTTGCAAAATCGTCACCCGCAGGTCGGCATGACATGCGAGCAAACTCCTTTGCGCTTCCTGAATGGCCCCTTCGGCAAGTGAAGGTTGGATAGTATCGAGATACAACCGTGCTTGGCCGATGTGCGCCATCGTCTGCCAGCGAGCGTCCTCTAGCCGCTGAGCGCACTCGCGCGACTTCTCGTACAAATGGCGCGCGTCCGCATAATGATTGGCGAAGCGAGCGACTTCAGCCTGAGCCCATAGCAGACCAGGCGATGTAGCTACCGTGTCATCACCCATTTTCTCCAGCCATCCCTGCACAGTAGCCACTTGCCCATGCGCCAGATAGTCTGGGATCTGTTGCAGTAACTCTGCAATCACCGCCGTCTCATCATCCAAGGAGAATAAGTAGCTGATCGCGCGAACCTGCTGTCCTCGTTCTTTGTGCCATATCACAGCACGCCAGATGAGTTCGCTCCTTTGCGACGGGTTAAGAAGCGATTGTAGATATTCGCGAACGAGCGGATGCAGTACGTAACTGAATGGCTCGTCTGCCGTCACTAAAAAACCCTTTTTTTCAGACGCAGACAACACGGACGCACTATCGGTCCGATCGAGCAAGGCATCACACAAGTCGGGAATCAGTGTAGGCAAGACAGAGACACACGTGAAAAAAATACGTTCATCTTCCGACAAATCAGCGAGAAACAAGGTGCCTACTTGTTCGCGGACGGAACTACTCTGTGTGAGGGCTGTCTGTAGCAAGGCGAACTGTCCGTGTTGTCGCCACTGACGCCACAGCAAGGAGAGAACCATTGGCATGCCACCCGTGTGCTCTTCGAGCCACATCAGTTGGCGACTGTCCAGACCGCTGGCCGGATCATCCGGAGACGTCTGAAAAAGAAAACGGAGTTCATCTGCTGTAAACAGTAGATCCCGTTCACGCAACAGCAAGAGATTGCCTCGTAAGGAGTGCTCATGGTAAGCCGCCAGAGTCGGTTCGGTACGCGACAGCAGGACCACGTGCACGGTCTCTGGTAGCCGTCGTAGCCACACGTCCAACCAACGCAAGATAGCCGATACACCGTGTACGAGATGAAAATCGTCGAGAATATAGACACTGTCTTCGCGAACATACAGATGAGTGAGTGACGAAAAGAGTTGCGCAGAAGCATCCCAAGAGAGCGGATGATGAACCGCTTCCAACACACGCTCGCGCTCTTGACGTGAAACGTTTGGCAAAATGGTGTCCATCATCCGCGCCGCAAACACAGTGGGATCTTGTTCATCCGCTGACAACGTGAGCCAGGCGAGCGGCAGATCAAGGGAACGGGCAAAGGCAGAAAACGCCGTCGTCTTGCCATAGCCCGCACCCGCTTTCACCACCGTCAAGGGATAGTCGACGATGTCTGACAAGAGCGTCATGAGCCGCGGCCTCGGCACAATGGATCGGCGCATCCGAGGGATCATCGGGCCACCAGATGGCTGCATGGGCAAGCTCTCCTCTACATACAACGTACAACGTACAACGCAGGACGCAAAGATTTACTGCGCGAGATACCCTCCGTCGATGACCACGGCCTGCCCGGTTACACTGCGCGCCCTATGCGATGCGAGAAAGACAGCATAGTCCGCGACCTCAAGCGGGTCGAGCAAACGTCGCTGGGGTACAAGTGGGTAAATGACGTCCTCCAGCACTCGCTCTACCGGCACACCGCGCGCATGTGCCAGATCTTGCATCTGGTTGCGCACGAGCGGCGTATCCACATAGCCCGGGCACAGCGCGTTTACCGTGATGCCGTGCGTCGCGCCTTCGAGCGCCGCTACCTTGGTCAACCCGATGACACCGTGTTTAGCGGCATTATACGCCGCTTTGCCAGCGAATCCGATCAACCCGTTGATCGAAGCGATGTTGATAATACGTCCCGATCCCTGTGCCTTCATCGCGGGAAAAGCCTGCTGGATAGCCATAAATGGGCCAACTAGCATCAGTCGCACCAACTGTTCAAACTTCTCGACAGGAAAGTCTTCGATCGAAGCTACATGCTGCATCCCAGCATTATTCACCACAATGTCGAGCGTATGCCCCCCCGACTGCGCAAATGCCATGAGCGACTTGATATCCTCATAAGCACTGGCATCGGCCACGTAGGCCACTGCCTGTAGTCCCTGCGCACGAAGTTGTTCCACTGCCGCGTGTGCTGCCGACTCCCGCAGATCTGACAGCACCACACGGGCGCCACTCTCAGCCATCCGAATCGCGATAGCCAAGCCAATGCCACTGGCGGCACCAGTTACCACCGCCGTTTTACCTTCTAATTCTCGTTTAGTCACTGTAATTCCTCCTTCGCTACCTGCGAATACAGACCGCGTCCGTCGGCAAATAGCGCTGGGTCGGACACCAGACCTGAATCGGGTGGATCGATCCCCTCTTCTACCCAATCTTCAAGGTGATACAATGCCGCCTCATAAAAAGGTTGCATCGGCTGTTGACCATCTCTGTTTTGCAAAAGCATGCCATCGACGTGATTGGCGCGCGCGACTTCATACGTGCGATGCCAGTGAGCGCATCCTGCATCCGCGACCAGACTTGCGTACGCCTTCGCATGATGTGCGTAGGGAACTAAACAATCATAGCTTCCGGCCAGCGACAAGAGAGGCTTTGTAACGCTCCCCGAATTGGCGATAGCCGCTATCCTGTCGCGGGTGTAATCCCTGCGCTCTTGCCATGGGTACGCGCTAAGCAAAGAAGGGTCTTGCAGCCAGTCATTAGACCACTCGTGAGCAAAAGGCGCCCATGTCGGATCCAAGTTGCGTCCATAGAGCCAGAGGGATACCACCCAGTAATGCAAAAAGTACTGATCCCATGCCCCTGCCGAGCGCGGATGCAACCCCGCGTCCAGTAACTTTGCAAACGCCTTTTCACGCGCATTCGTCGAGGCCGTCCCTCGCCAGTTGCGATAGATCGGATAGGACTCCAGGAAATCAGGTAAGGAGGTGAGCAAATGTCGCGCATCAGGATGCCAAAGGACACCTTCGCAATCTACCCCGCCATCGAACAGCGCCGGTTTTCGCTCGAGCATGATACGCGTAATGTAGCCGCCATTGCTTACCCCGGAAATGTAGGTTCGACGCGCGGGTTTGCGATAAAAAGCCGCGACCGTCGATTGCGCCAGCACGGTCAACTCCTCATAGCTGTCCACCCACTCGGTCATCTGACGATCCGGGTTGCGCAAGGTGAGTAGCGGCGTCGCCTTGTCACAAGCCGCGTAGGCATATCCCCTTTGCAACGCGATATCTCCGAGCATCAGATCCAAGGAGAACTCAGAACGCACGGCGGGCGTTGCACCGATTAGTAACTTCCCATTCCACTTAGACTCCTCAGGGAGGCGCAGCAAAGCGCGTGCTTGCCCAACCTGTCCGAGCCACTGAGCGCCCGGAACAGGGCCATCCACACGCGGTGCACGATACACAATGGCCTCCGCATCTGCGTGCACGCCAAGCCCCTGCGTTGTGATATCCGGGTGCAGTCTGAGGTCTCGCAGGATATCTGGCAGCAACTGAATCTCCTCCTTATCCTTCTTGACCACTGCGTCGTTTGATGCTCTCAAGAATGGTGCCGACGATGCCACGAGGCATGAAACGTACGATCACGATGTACAACACCCCAAACAAAATCGTGTATCGTCCAAAAATCGGATAGGTGCCTGCCAAATTCGTGAACTCCGTCTGTGCCACGATAATGATCAAGGCTCCGAGCAATCCACCGTACAACGTACCGATGCCGCCGATGATCGTCATGAGTAGTACGTCAAGGCTGATTGAAACATCATAGACACCCGTACTAACAAAAGTCTGCGCAATGACGTAAAGAATACCCGCGACGGTTGCCATCAATCCGGAAATGACAAAAGCTATAGACTTAAAACGGTACACAGAGTGACCCAACGTCAGAACGCGCCCCTCATTTTCCCGAATACCTTGAAGAACCAGACCGACGGGCGATCGCACGAACAGACGCAACAGTACCAAACATAGCACAAGTACGGCAAGGGAAAAGTAGTAAACAGGACGATCGTGTGTAAGCCAAACGGGGAGTGGCACAGTCATCCCGTCATCGGCGTTAGTCAGCGGCTGCAGCATCTGCGAACCGGACAAAACATAAAACGTTTGACCAACGGCAAGCGTGATCATCGCAAAATACACGGTTCGAATCCGCAGTGAGATAGACGCGATCAGCAGACTCAAAAGTATTGACATTCCCAGAGCAACGCAGGTGCCCACGAGTAAGCCTCCGCTACTGCCACCGCTGTGCGCTAGAAAGATACCGACGACATAGGCACCCGTGCCAAAGAATACCGCATGGCCGAAAGAAACCACTCCCGTATAACCAATCAGTAGATCATACGACATGGCAAACAACGCAAATGCAAACACCTGTTCGAGCAAATTCGTGATCCCACCCACACCGAACAGGACAGGTACAAGTGCAACGACTACCAAGATGAGTAACAGTGGGCCGAATTGCCTAGTGTGCCGCGTCATGTAGCACTCTCCCTTTCGCCGAACAGCCCTTGAGGTCGAATGAGAAGAACGATCACCATCACCACGACATTGACCAGTACAGCGAGAGAGGAGAAGTAGAAGCTCACGACGGCAGTTAGAATCCCAATGATCATACTGCCGATGAAAGAGCCAGTCAGACTGCCAAGTCCCCCGACCACGACGATGATAAAAGCGCTTAGCTGCATATCAAAGCCCATCGTCGGTGTTACAGCACCCAAGTAGGGACCTGCAAGCGCTCCGGCAAGGCCAGCAAGCCCCGCCCCCAAGGCAAACACAATGGTAAACACCCGACCAATAGCGATGCCGCACGCTTCGACCAGTTCCGGATTATAAACCCCCGCGCGGACAATCATACCGAGCCGCGTTTTATGCAAAATCCACAATAGTAGGATGAATACAACGATGCTTGCGCCAATCATAAAGAGTTGATACTGTACGATGACGACCTGACCGACCAGCCAAGAGTTGGAGAGATCGGTCGGTGTGTTAGAGCTGAGTTCGCTAGGGCCAAACGGCACTTTGATCAGTTCCGTCAAGATCAGCATGATGCCCATCGTCACGAGCAATTGTCCATTTTCATTGTGGTAGACAAACGAGATCAGTCCCCGTTCCATGACGATACCCAGTATGATGGCAATTAGCATTCCCACCGCGAGTGCCAGGACAAAGTTATCAGTCGTGGCAAAGACAAACGTCGCCAGGTAGGCACCCCACTGATAGAGGCCTCCGTGTGCAAAATTAACCACGCGCATAAGGCCAAAGATCAGTGTAAGCCCGGCTGCCATGAGAAAATAAAGTGATCCGTTGACGATGCCATTTAAGGCGAGCGTCAGAAAAATCCCCATTTCCTAGACCTCCTCACGTGTCGCCGTTAGGCCGAGATACTGTTGCTGCCAATCTACGCGCGCCACGAGTTGCTCCATCGAACCAGACAAACAGGTGCGTCCCTCGTCAATGACGGAAAAGTGGTCTCCTACACGACTGGCGAGACGGAAATTTTGTTCCACTAAGAGAATGGTCGTCGCTTCTCGCAGTACAGACAGAGCACCTGCGAGCACCTCCACCATACCAGGCGACAGGCCTTTACTAGGTTCGTCTATGAGCATCAGCGCAGGTGCCGCCACGAGGAGACGCGCGAGGCCGAGCATCTGCTTTTGCCCACCACTTAGCGTACCTGCACGTCGACTCCAGGCAATGCGCAGATCGGGAAAGAGTGTCAATGCTCGCTCCAACCGGGATTCATAACTGGCACTCTTTCTTGCGACCATAGCCAAGTTGTCTTGCACCGTGAGATTCGCGAACAGATGCCCTTCCTCGGGCATATAGCCAATCCCACGTCGGGCGACTTGATAAGGCCGCAAGCCTTGCAACCTCTCGCCACGCCAGCGGATCTCGCCTGCCGCAGAACGCACGTATCCCATGATCGAGCGCATCGTGGTCGTCTTTCCAGCGCCGTTTCTTCCGAGCAATACTGTGACTGCGTGTTCTGGAACCGCCAAGCTGACCCCTTGCAGGATTTGATAGCCCCCGATGTTCACGTGTAGGTCAGCGACCTCAAGTAGACTCGACATGTTGGCCTCCTAGATATGCCGCCTGCACCCGCTCATCTGCCATCACGTCGTGCGCGGTGCCTTGAGCCAGAATACTGCCTTGTTGCAAGACGACGACTTCGTCGGACAACCGAAAGACAACGTCCAATTTGTGCTCTACCAAGAGAATGGCGTATTTCCCCGATGCTTTGATCTCTTCTAGCAGGCCCAACATCACGGGGACTTCTGCCAAAGCCATTCCAGCCGTCGGCTCATCGAGAAGCAGCAACGCAGGGCGTAGTGCCAATAACATAGCGAGTTCAAGTTTGCGTTTGTCTCCATGGGACAACGTGTTCGCAGCTTTACCCGCATGATGGGACAGTGCTGTCTGCTGCAAGTAAGTGTGCGCCTCCTGTTGCCACTGCTCGGGTACGCGAGAAAATAGCCGTCCCGTCGGCGTGCCTTCGCGAGCAGCAATGGCGAGCGTCACACTTTCTAACGTGGATAAGTGCGGGAATAAGTGAATGCCTTGAAATGAACGCCCCATACCGACGCGGGCGCGCCGGTCGACAGACCAGCGCGTGACGTCGTGCCCACCGAATACAACCCGTCCCGCTTGTACGGGGCAATGCCCACTGATCGCATTGAGCAACGTGGTCTTTCCAGCTCCGTTTGGCCCCACCAAAGCCATGCTCACTCCGGCTTGAAGGTTCAACGAGAGATCTTGAATGATTGTTGTCTGCGCATAATCCACCCGCAGGTGGGCGAGCTCCAGATCCATCTCGATCACCTTTTTACTTTCCTCGATTAAGAATGGGCGGAACAAGACTCTGTGCCGGAAGGACTTTCGTGAGCACCGGCACCGGATAATCCACGCCTTTTTCATTCTTCAAGATCACGGCATACAGGTTTTGCAATGCCTGGTGGTCCTGTGGACGAAAGTAAAATTTACCTGTAGGACCAGCGAAGGACAAGCCGGACAGGGCGTTTTTCAGTGCAACCCCAGTGGCGCTTCCGTGCGTCTTGTTGAGTCCATCTACGAGGGCGATAGCAGCCGCCATGCCATCTGGATCGAACAAGTCAGGAACCGTATGATATTCCGATTTGTCGTGACTGATCAGGTAGTTATTCACTGCATTGTGTGGGAGTGTGTAATAGTAGGTCGTGTAGCCGCGCATCCCTGCGTCGCCTTGAAAGAGGGCCTGGATTGCCGCGATATTCGGGATTCCCGTGACCACCTGAATCCCTTGCTGTTGCAACTTCATCTGGGAGATCGCCTTCCACGGACCAGGCGCGCCAGCCCAAGTGACGTATAGATACTGCGGGTGTGTACTGATGATCTTCTCCAATTGCGGTGTAAAGTCGGTCGCGGTGGGATCTGCATAAACGTCTTGTATGTCTTTCATCCCGGCGGCCGTGGCAAGGGTCTTGAAGGATGAGACTGAATCCCATCCAAACGAATAATTCGGCGCCAATTGCGCTACTGTCGCGCCTTTTTTAGCAATCGCATCCACCGCCGCCTTGGATTCCATAAAAGAGTTGGGTGAGACTTTAAAGACAAATGGATTGTAATCGGCGCCCGTGATTTCATCTGCGACAGCGGGACCGATCATCAGCACCTTGCGGTAGCGCTCCGCGAAAGGTTCCACGGCGATGGCACTAGCACTATTGACAAGACCCGCCATGATGTTGACGTGGGTGTCTTGCAGCAACTGCTTTGCCTCTTGGACGGCTGTATCGGGATTGCCTCCGTCGTCATCGACAATCACTTTCAGTGTGTGGCCGTCTACTTCATTCGTTCCGTGCGTGGCGTACTGCAGACCGATGCGAAATCCCCGCATCCACTCGACACCATAAGGTCCGAGGGACCCCGTAAGCGTCGTGATGACACCGATCTTGATTGGCGTACTCGTGGTCTTTGCCAGCGCATCAGCGCTATTGCCAATGATCCCAAAAAACAGTAGGCTGGCAGCCGTCGCCGTGGCCAACCCCGTCTTCCATTTCTCCATAATTGCGCCCCCTTCTGCTTGTAACCGCATACACTACGAGGCGACTATAGCAATAGGCAGTTACACAGGAGTTACACACTCATCAGGGGGGAGACCCATTACACCTGGTTCCGCACGAGAGACAGGCACCGTCGAAGCTATTCTTCGCTGGGGTGCGCTTGCTGTTCAAGATAGAGGGTCCGAGCCTGTCGCCGGACAACCTTCCCTGCTGGTCCCACAGGCAGTTGTGACACGACAGCGATCCGATACGGTCTTTTATACGGGGCGAGCTTTCTCTGGCACAATTCGGACAATTCGTCTTGAGACACCACAAAGTTGGCCTTTGGCATGACCATCGCCACTACTCGTTCACCATATAGCGCATCGGGAACCCCGAAAACGGTCGCCAATCCGACACTAGGATGCTCCCATAGTACATCCTCTACTTCAGAAGGATAGACATTCTCTCCGGCTACCACAATCAAATCCTGCTTTCGATCGACGAGAAACAGTTTTCCGTCGTCACTAAGGTATCCCATATCGCCAACAGTCAGATATCCATCGTTTGTAAAAGCTTGTGCATTCGCCATCGGATTTCTCCAATAACCTTTGATCACGGTCAATCCTCGAACATAGACTTCGCCGACAACCCCGGTCGGGACCGGCGACTGTTGCTCATCGAGAATTCGCAGGTCATTACCCATGACAGGGTATCCTACTGTGCCTTCCACTCCGTGCAAAGTGTGCTGATAAACGGTCGCAGCCCCGTACTCCGTTGCGCCATACACATCATAGAGGCGCGCATGAGGTAGACATGCCATGATACGATCGCGCAAACTTGCGGGGAACGGAGCAGATGACGTCAAGAGAATTTCCAACGCCAGCGAGGACTGGTCTACACTGGCCATGGCATCTGCCAACACAGTCCACAAACTTGGCACTAGCATCGTATAATTCACACGATGGAGCGTCATCTGCCTCAGAATGTCCCTCGGATGCACCGACCGTTTCGTGTACACGACACACGTCGATCCGATGATCACCGACAACAAGACAAATAGCATTGAATTGACGTGAAATAACGGGAGCATGGCAAAGCCCACCTGCTGGGGAGTGATGCCGAACTGCATAACCAGGCTCAAGGCGACTAAAAGCGTACCCAGATGATTGCGCACGGCCCCCTTGGGGCGACCCGTGGTTCCTGAGGTATAGACAATTAACCAGTCGTCGGTCTCGTCCACCACACAAAAGTCAGGTTCGTCGAACGAGGCATGGTTGAGGTCATCCTGCCATTTTCCGTGTTCTTCTATGTAGTAGATCGAACAGTTCACTCGTTGGCAATCCCGCAGTACAGGTTCAAACGCAGGATCAGCGATTAAAACGGACACTTGCGCATCCTGTATGGCGTACTCCAGTTCAGACGCAGTCCAGCGGACATTAAGTGGCACCGCCATCATCCCTGCCTTAGCAATGCCGAAATAACAAGCGACCATCTCCCAACCATTGGGCAGAAGCAAGGCTACACGGTCGCCTGACTGAAGTCCGTTATCGTGGAGAGTCCAAGCGATCCGGTTGGCTTGCTCATTCAATTCAGTAAAAGAAAGCGTGAAATCCTCAGTAATCAAAGCCGTCTTCGTCCCTTGCTGACGAGCGATCCTAGTTAGCGCATCACCTACGGTAAACACGGCACACACCCCTATTTTTTGATCAACCTACACTCTCCGACCATAGCCCCCTTATGCCCCGATGAACAAGATCCAAATGAGCTATGACGGGATAGTCCAAATGCACTAGCGTCTGACAAAGCAACGCGTCGGCTACGTACGTCATGCGGTTCATCTGGCGAATGACCCGTTGCGATAATCCTCAAACGCCTGTCTGATTTCCTCCTGCGTGTTCATCACGAAAGGACCATAAGCAGCGACCGGCTCATGAAGGGGTTCGCCTGCGTATAGCAGCACGCGCAGGTGCTCAGTCGCGTGAATGGAAAGCGTGGACACCTTGTCAGACGGCTCTAGTCTACTGAGAAAAAGTACCTCACTCTGCCCGGCGGCTACTCTATTAGACCCGAACAGCGCCTGCCCTTCCAAGACATACAGGAACCCGTTATAAGA
>JAPNUP010000128.1 GCA_026627345.1 Bacillota bacterium
TGTTACGGACGTAGGATAATGTCCAGAAGTTGACGGTGTCTTTTGTCCATAGGTTGATGGAAACGCTGTCCACACCTTGGCGCAAAAAAGAGGAGATCTCTCTCCTCCATGGCTAGGAATCTTTTGCACAGATAGTCACTACTTCTGCGGCTACGGTTCTTGACGGTAGTTCTTAGCGTCAATGGCGGAATCAGTACACTCCGTCAGTCAGCGGATCCACATAATGACACCGACTGGCGCTAGGCTGAATCCACAGGTGTGCGGATTCAGCCACCATGTCCAGTGTGCGTGCGATTAGCCGCCTGTCAAGGCAGAACAGCGTGCCTTGACAGGCTCCCTCTAGGTGACGCTTCGTGCATCTTCATCATGCGCCCATTTCGGTAGACGTTCATTTTCGCTCGACGGCAGCGAATCAGAGCAAGGTTTCACTTCATTAAAGGAGCGTTCCCGCGCTACGACATCTCTCCCTCGATCACTCGCCTGACCACATGGTCATCCACAATTCGTTGGCGGTTCTGCGCGCCGTACAACAAACAATGCGTGGAGAGCTTGTTCACCAATCGTGGTGCTCCGCCAGAGAATCGGTAGATCTCATCCATCGCCTTCTCAGTGAAGACTTCGTGTTGTACGCCGGCGTATGCCAAGTGCTGCTGCATGTATGCGCCGATCTGCGCGCGATCGTAATGCGGCAACTTGCACTGTACATCGATTCTCTGCCGGATCGCTGTATACGCCTGCAGTGAAAGCTTTTCCCACAGCTCGCTTTGTCCAACTAACACGAGCGCCATCGGGCTTTGTGCATCCATGCGGAAGTTCAGCAGGAAGCGGACTTCCTCCAACATCTCTCGATCTAACAGGTGCGCCTCATCCACCACAACCACCGGCGACAAGTGATGAACGCCCCGCATCAGCTCAATCTCACGATGCAACTGCCGTTTCGCATCCCCTCGGTAGAACTTCGCCTCGCATCCGAGTTGCTCCAGCATCCCTTTGTAAAAGTGCCGTGGTGTCAACTTAGAATCCGACAAGTACAACAAGCGGAATTTCGCCGGATCGAGTGCGTCAGCGTATCGCCGAATCACCGTCGTCTTGCCCGTGCCACAGTCCCCGGTGACCACCACAAACCATTGTCGCTGTGCAGCGTACTGGAGCCGACCCAGGATATCTTCCAGAGCGGGTGACATGTAGAGCTGGTCCGTCGGAATATCGCGAGAGAACGGCGTGTGAGCAAAGTCGTAAAACGATTCAAACATCGCCGTTCTCCTCTCTCCAGACGGCTCGGTACGACACCGCCGGGAGTTGTTTCTCCTTGCGTTGCTCGTGTTGTTGCTCGGCTGCGTCCAGTAATCTCGAGGCGCTCGCAGGTTGTGTCTGAAGATGCGCGGGCAACGGCGGTCGTTGCCCAGCCCGCTCTCCAATGACCAGTGGGTGCGCCTTCCAAGGCGCATGCCCTTCGTACTCTATGGTGAGTTCACGGATGTCTGCCGGGTCGTACACCACGTCAACGGTGCAGCCCATGAAAGAGATGCCCACTTCGTACTTCTTGTCCATGAAACTGATGCAACCGGACTTATCCACTTTTCGCTTCTCAGCATGGAGAAACGCCATCGCCAGTGCGTCAGCGTCGACAAAATCCAGCGCCCTACGGTCACTTCGGTACGCCGCTTCCGGCGTGGTGTTCTCCCCGAGCGCAGCGTGCGGTTTGTGGTGATAACACTCCGCAAGCCACACTTGGAATCGCTCATTGAGTTGTTCCAATGTCTTCGGGTTCTCTAATGCAATCTCGCTCAAAAAACCATCTACCACGCGGTTCAGACGCTCAATTTTGCCACGTATATGTGAAGCTTCACATATACGTGGCAAAATTGAGCGTCTGAACCGCGTGGTAGATGGTTTTTTGAGCGAGATTGCATTAGAGAACCCGAAGACATTGGAACAACTCAATGAGCGATTCCAAGTGTGGCTTGCGGAGTGTTATCACCACAAACCGCACGCTGCGCTCGGGGAGAACACCACGCCGGAAGCGGCGTACCGAAGTGACCGTAGGGCGCTGGATTTTGTCGACGCTGACGCACTGGCGATGGCGTTTCTCCATGCTGAGAAGCGAAAAGTGGATAAGTCCGGTTGCATCAGTTTCATGGACAAGAAGTACGAAGTGGGCATCTCTTTCATGGGCTGCACCGTTGACGTGGTGTACGACCCGGCAGACATCCGTGAACTCACCATAGAGTACGAAGGGCATGCGCCTTGGAAGGCGCACCCACTGGTCATTGGAGAGCGGGCTGGGCAACGACCGCCGTTGCCCGCGCATCTTCAGACACAACCTGCGAGCGCCTCGAGATTACTGGACGCAGCCGAGCAACAACACGAGCAACGCAAGGAGAAACAACTCCCGGCGGTGTCGTACCGAGCCGTCTGGAGAGAGGAGAACGGCGATGTTTGAATCGTTTTACGACTTTGCTCACACGCCGTTCTCTCGCGATATTCCGACGGACCAGCTCTACATGTCACCCGCTCTGGAAGATATCCTGGGTCGGCTCCAGTACGCTGCACAGCGACAATGGTTTGTGGTGGTCACCGGGGACTGTGGCACGGGCAAGACGACGGTGATTCGGCGATACGCTGACGCACTCGATCCGGCGAAATTCCGCTTGTTGTACTTGTCGGATTCTAAGTTGACACCACGGCACTTTTACAAAGGGATGCTGGAGCAACTCGGATGCGAGGCGAAGTTCTACCGAGGGGATGCGAAACGGCAGTTGCATCGTGAGATTGAGCTGATGCGGGGCGTTCATCACTTGTCGCCGGTGGTTGTGGTGGATGAGGCGCACCTGTTAGATCGAGAGATGTTGGAGGAAGTCCGCTTCCTGCTGAACTTCCGCATGGATGCACAAAGCCCGATGGCGCTCGTGTTAGTTGGACAAAGCGAGCTGTGGGAAAAGCTTTCACTGCAGGCGTATACAGCGATCCGGCAGAGAATCGATGTACAGTGCAAGTTGCCGCATTACGATCGCGCGCAGATCGGCGCATACATGCAGCAGCACTTGGCATACGCCGGCGTACAACACGAAGTCTTCACTGAGAAGGCGATGGATGAGATCTACCGATTCTCTGGCGGAGCACCACGATTGGTGAACAAGCTCTCCACGCATTGTTTGTTGTACGGCGCGCAGAACCGCCAACGAATTGTGGATGACCATGTGGTCAGGCGAGTGATCGAGGGAGAGATGTCGTAGCGCGGGAACGCTCCTTTAATGAAGTGAAACCTTGCTCTGATTCGCTGCCGTCGAGCGAAAATGAACGTCTACCGAAATGGGCGCATGATGAAGATGCACGAAGCGTCACCTAGAGGGAGCCTGTCAAGGCACGCTGTTCTGCCTTGACAGGCGGCTAATCGCACGCACACTGGACATGGTGGCTGAATCCGCACACCTGTGGATTCAGCCTAGCGCCAGTCGGTGTCATTATGTGGATCCGCTGACTGACGGAGTGTACTGATTCCGCCATTGACGCTAAGAACTACCGTCAAGAACCGTAGCCGCAGAAGTAGTGACTATCTGTGCAAAAGATTCCTAGCCATGGAGGAGAGAGATCTCCTCTTTTTTGCGCCAAGGTGTGGACAGCGTTTCCATCAACCTATGGACAAAAGACACCGTCAACTTCTGGACATTATCCTACGTCCGTAACA
>JAPNUP010000129.1 GCA_026627345.1 Bacillota bacterium
GCACAGGTTAGTAGATATGTATAGTTGTTTAACATATCACTTACATTCATCTTTGTATAAACGCTTTTTCATCGGATTCAGCGCTTAATCCGCCCCTAACAGCACCTAGACGCGGCTATCGAACCGCCAATCCTGCTTTGATAACCCTTATGATACTAGGTTAATTTGGCCATAGCGCGCAAATCTCATAGAAATGGACCGGTCCTGAAAGGATTCGACATGACTGACTCATGCAAAAGAATAATGAAGGATTTACGTATAGGAGAATTTCACGATACACTCAGTAAAGTTTTTTCACCGATCCAAGAACAGGAGTCATTTTCCAACCACGCACTCGCTCTTGGCACCTGCCCCGAGCAGTGTACACAGTCGCCAGAAGACACCACAGGTGCGGACAGTTCCCAGGAGACATGGACGCGCATCGATACTTGGGTGCGCTTGGCGCAGCAAGGCGATACCGAGGCTCGCGCAGAACTGTGTACCTGCTTCACTCCGCTGGTGCACGCCTGCGCCAAACGCTATCGCAGCGCTCGCTTGCAGTGGGACGACCTCATCCAGTGTGGCTATGAATCGTTATTGCGCGCCATCGCCACCTACGACATCAGTCGCGGCGTACACTTTGCGCACTATGCGAAGATCAAGGTGCGCGGCGGCATCTACAGTTGTGTGCGCAGTGATGAACGGACAGATCGTCGGGAACGGTTGGCCGATACTGGGGCGCCTGGTCTATCTGACGCAGGCGCGCCGGACAGAAACGAGGAGAGTTGGGTCGCTCGCATCCCAGATGAGCAAGCGCAATCCGCCTTTGCCCGGATAGAGTGGGAGGAGCTGTTGGTGGGCTTATCGGCGCGTGAGCGGCTCGCCGTCATCGCTACCGTGATCGGCGATGACACCACTGGCGAACTGGCGTCGCAAGAAGGGGTTGGGCGCGAATCCGCGAAGACGTGGCGCAAGCGCGGCCTTGCCAAGCTCAGACGCGCGTACGCGAGCCTGTCGCTATAGCACACTGACACAAAGGCGGCATCTCAGTTGATGAGATGCCGCCTTTGTGATCTGTGTTACTTGATGACCGCAGCGAGACCGAGCATCTTGTCTGCGATGTTAAACGCTTCAGAGGAGAGTTGAAAGTTCTGCTGCGTCTCGAGCATGTCGCTCATCTGCTGCGTGAGGTTGACGTTCGACATCTCGAGCGTTCCGTCTTTGACCGATCCCATGAGACCAGCGCCGAGGGGACCTTGCTTCGCGTTAGTCACGACCTGATACCCTGGGTTGCTTGCGTAAACGTCCGCGCCGACGCTGTGCAGCGCGTTCGTCGGGTCGTTCACATACCCGAGACCGAGTTGACCGATCGTCACCGGTCGTCCCGTCATCGTCTGCCCGGTCAATACCCCAGTCGGCGACACTTGTACCGACTGCAAGTCGACTCCCGTCATATCGATCGGTTTGCCCGCTACGTCTAGCACAGGCGCGCCCTGCGCTGTCGTGAGATCAAACTGCCGCGTCTGCGCATTCTCAGACACCGTGAAACTGCCGGCGCGCGTATAACCGGTCTGTCCATTCGGCAGCCCGACGGTGAAAAACCCGTCTCCTTCGATCGCCATGTCAAGAGGCTGGCCCGTCTGCTGATACGCACCTGCGGTAAATGCGCGTTGCCCTGGCAAAGCGTACACCCCGGTGCCTAGCACCGCGCCAGTCGGCGTATCGCGCTGCGGCAGTGCGCTGACATCAGGGGACTGTCCGTACACTTGGCTGAGCGTATCGGCGAATGACACGCCCACGCTCTGATACCCGACCGTGTCGAGATTCGCGATGTTGTTCGCGATCGCATCGAGTCGCGCTGTCTGACTCTGCAGCCCAGAGGCGGCCGTTCCCAGTAGCGTCATATCTGACTCCTTCTTTCCGTTCGCGATCTACGCCGTAAGCGACGCCTTATAAGCCTGTCACGGTCCCGACTTGGGTCGCTGTCTGCTGCATCGACGCGCTGATCGTCTGTTCCGCCGTCTGATTAGCCTGATAACTTTGGTAGATATTGAGCATCTGCACCATGTTCGCTGTGCTATCTGCATTAGAGCCTTCCAGTGCTCCTGCGTGAATCGTCGCCGTGCCTCGCATCAGTTGCGACGTCGGTGTCAAGACGAAGTCCGTCTGCCCGAGCGCTTGCAGCGTGTCGACATTCACACCTACGGTGCCGAACTTCGCGCCTGCGATCGGCTGACCCGTCTGACTGTTCACAATCCGGTAAGAGACTTCTCCATTTTGATCGACCAGCGGTGCACCGTCAGCGCCAAAGATATTGGTGCCTTGATAGGCCGGATTCATCTCGATCGCGGAATTTTGCAGCGGCTTCCCGGTAGCCGACAGCGCAAGGACACGCTGCCCGACGGAGTTATACAGAAAGTGATTCGCGCCGACTGCCATCTGCCCGTCGCGCGTCAGGGCGACGCGCTGTCCGCCACTCGCATCCACGTTTTGTACGGCAAAGAAATCGTGTACGCCGCCTGTCACAGAACTGGTCATGCTGACATAGGCGCTCGGATCGGGCCCGGTATCAGACAGCACCTTGCCACCTGGTCCGATGATCTGATAGGACGGATGTCCTGCAGCGTCGTACACAGGCGCACCGGAGTCGCCGAATAACTCAAGGCCCTGATAAGCCGGGTTCTTCACCACGCGCGCATCCGTGATCGGCGCGCCCTCGGCGTTCACTGGCAAGATCGGGTCGCCTGCCGTCGTCTCGATCACCCCACCGCGCCCTACGACAAAAGACAGCGAAGACACGGTCTGCGCCGTGGTGCCTGCCGCCGCGCCCGCAGGCCCGGCAAGCGCACTCTGTCCGCCTGGCACCAGTGCGTAGACCGATGTGCCAGGCGTCACCTGATCTTCGATCGCGAGGTCCAGCGGTTGTCCTGTCTGCTGCAAAACACCCTGTGTGAAATTCAGCACCGACTCTTGAAAAGCCGTGCCGTCTGACATCGCTCCGATCGGCGTGGCTTGCGCCCCGTCGCCGTAGTTATACCGCTCCATCAACAGCTGCGGAAACGACATCAACTCGCCGCTCGACTCCTTGAATCCGGGCGTCGAGACGTTCGCGATGTTATTCATAATCACTTGCTGCATGCGCTCATCCGCCGTCATGCCAGAGCCGATCGCGTTAAACCCATCCATCTGCTCACACCCTTTCGTGCACGGTGTGCGTCAGCGGGTGCGACGCATCGCCTGACCGTCTTGTCGCCCAAACTTCTCAATGTTCTCGAGAAACGCGCCTGTACCGCGCGCCACGCAGGTCATCGGGTCATCAGCGATATTCACCGGCACTTGCAGCTCTTCTGTCAGCAGCCGGTCGATGCCGTGTAAAAGCGCACCGCCGCCTGTGACGACGACACCTTTATCGAAGATATCAGAAGCGAGTTCCGGCGGGGTGCGCTCGAGTACAGTCTTCGCTGTGGCGACGATCGACTGCACAGAGTCTGCCAGCGCCTCAGCCATCTCGCGGGTGTAGATCGTCACCGTCTTAGGCAATCCGGAGATCATGTCGCGGCCGCGAATGTCGATCTCTTCTTGTCGCCCTTCCGGAAACACAGAAACCACGCGTATCTTGATCTCTTCCGCAGTACGCTCACCTATGAGTAAATTGTGGTTGCGTTTTATATATCGAATAATCGCTTCGTCGAACTTGTCCCCTGCGACGCGAATAGAAGAGGCGGTCACGACGTCCCCTAAGGACAGGACCGCAACGTCCGTCGTGCCTCCGCCAATATCCACCACCATGTTGCCACTTGGTTGGGTGATGTCTAACCCTGCTCCGATCGCTGCCGCCTTCGGCTCCTCGATCAGGTATACACGCTTCGCGCCGGCCGCCTCTGTAGCTTGACGCACAGCTTTTTGCTCGACTGAGGTGATCCCCGCCGGTATACAGACGCAAACGTTAGGACGCGCGAATCTGCCCTTGCCAACCGCCTTGGCGATAAAGTGCTTGAGCATCACTTCGGTGATCTCAAAGTCCGCAATGACCCCTTCGCGCAGCGGTCGGATCGCCACGATGTTGCCAGGCGTCCTGCCTAACATCTTGCGCGCTTCTTCCCCGACTGCCACGACGCGCTTGCTGTTGCTCTCGATCGCGACGACAGACGGTTCGTTCAACACGACGCCTTTGCCGCGCACGTGCACGAGGACGTTCGCCGTCCCCAAATCAACGCCAATGTCTTTGCCAAACATATACACTGAAACCTCTCTGTTCGAAGAATACTACACCCTGTGCTCACTTTGCGACACAGAAGTCTAGGCACAGCATCTCGAACGAGTCAGACGACGAGAGTGTGCTAGTGTACATTGTTCTACACCCGCACGCTGATTCCTCTTCCTACTGCCATCTTTTTTGTGTCTTTTGGCTCTGGTTCCTCCTTTTTGTACTTTTCTTTGGTGGCCTCGCCGCCGCGCAAGTGTCGGATGGACTTGTGATATTCCAGTATCTCCTTCACGCGATTGGCGAGATCGGGGTTAATCTCCGGCAGACGCTCGGTTAAGTCTTTATGCACGGTGCTTTTGGAGACGCCGAATTCGCGGGCAATCGTACGCACGGTGTTGCGCGTTTCCACAATGTATTCCCCGATTTTCAGCGTCCTCTCCTTGATGTAGTCGTGCACGCCTTCGCCTCCCCTAAGCTTGAGTCTGCTAAAGTATATGAGGGGGTGTACAGCATATTCCATGCCTTGGCGATTGTGCCGAAAGCGCTGGATTTATCGCGATAAAGCTCGTATTTTCGGGCTCTAGCAGTGTTTTTTGCTAGTCCACGCAGTGGGTTTTCTGAGCACTCTGAAAGGGTGTTTGACGCTACGAGATTGGGAGCTTAATCGGCTCATCCGACTCTAGCGCACCGCTTTTTTTGACAGAATACGAAAAAGCCGAGTGCGCATGGCCTCGGCTTTCTCGCAGTACAGACTTGCTATGAACAGCCCGTCTAGGCGTGTGTTACGCGATCGTCTTTGGGAGCACGCTGCCTGGATCGACAAGCACGCCTGACTTCTCGACCTGGAAGTAGACATGGCTACCGAGATTGGCTTCCATCATATTCGTACCGCTGGTGCCGATCTCTTGACCTTGCGCCACCGTTTCCCCTGGATGCACGGTCACCGTGCCAAGCGACTCATAGACGGTAGAGTAGCCATTGCCGTCACTCAGCGCGACGCTCTCACCCATGACTGGGCTCTTGTGCACATTCTCGACGACTCCGGCTGCAGCCGCGACCACTTCAAACGACTGCTTGCCGCCTGGTACACCAAAGTCGTAGCCAGTAGACCCAGAGTACGTGTTGCCAAAGTGTACGAGGTCTTTTGCAAGACTAGCGACGGTGGCGCCTTTGGCTTTGGCGTCATAGTAGCCACGGACAAGCTCGACGCCTTTGGCGTCACTGGCGACCGGCCAGATCCAGTTGTCGGTCGAAGTGGCGACGGACGTCGGGTTTTGCTGCGAAGTCGCCGGCGGCGTAGAGACGGCCGTCTTGTTCGGGACCCCTGTGAAGCGGTTGGCTTGGAAATACATAAGGGCAATGATGAGCGCCGCAGCGGTCAGATATAGGGCAGGAAAAGCCCAACGCCTGGCAAATAGGGCTCTGATGCCGCGTTTCTCCTCTGCGCCATCTGTGAAGTCTGGCAGCTGATCATCTGGAGTATCAGCGCCTTGATGCAGTTTGTCTTCTTCGTGGTTCACTCTTATCACCTCACATGGCAGTCTTGCCATAATGAAGTAGGCTTAAACCACTCTCGCAAACCTTTGCCTGTGTTTTTTTCCAAATAAAAAGAGAGACAAAAGGAGTTACCCTTCTGTCTCTGGCAGACTGCTAGCGATGGTCTCGGGCGCTTGTGCCGAGTCATTGGCCTCCTGCGCATTGACCTCGTCTGTATCACCGAAGTCTCCATACCCTCCGTAGATCTCGTGCGCCATGTCGGGAAATGCAGACCATGCGGCACTTCGCGACATCATCTCCCAGTAGGCGGACATCCAATTTCCCACGCGGGACATACCTTTCGCCTCTTTCCAGATCGTGTAATACGTCTAGTGTGGCCTGTGGGTATGGAATTTAGTCTAAAACAAGACCCTCATCTGCATTGTGGCAGATGAGGGTCTAAGGTAGAGCATCTATAGGCTTTAGTTGGCTTGTACGAGGTGGAGCGCCGAGGTTTCATCATCAGAGCGCGAGATGTGCGCGCCAAGCGACCGTAGCTTGCCGACTAGATCACCATAGCCGCGATCGAGATGGTCGACGTCGCGAATGATCGTGTCGCCGTCACCGACGAGACCGGCCAGCACGAGCGCTGCGCCTGCGCGCAGGTCTGTCGCCGCCACTTCCGCGCCTGACAGTTGGGCCACGCCTTCAACTACGGCAGTCCGCCCTTCGGTCTTCACATCCACACCCATGCGCCTGAGTTCAGGGATATAGAGAAAGCGATTCTCAAACACCGTTTCCGTGACAATGCTGACACCTTCTACGGTGCTGAGGAAAGTCAACATCTGCGCCTGCAGATCGGTCGGAAATCCGGGATGCGGCAATGTCTTTAGATCCACTGCACGCAGTGGGTCTTTCGCCCGCACGCGAATGCCTGTGATGTTGTCTTCCACCTCGACACCCGCCTCACGCAGCTTCGCGCAAAGGGAACTGAGGTGATTGAAGATCGCGCCTTCGACAAACACGTCTCCGCGCGTGATCGCCGCCGCAATCATATAGGTACCAGCTTCGATGCGATCCGGGATCACCGTGTGGTCCGCCCCGTGCAAGCTCGTCACGCCTTCGATGCGAATCGTATCCGTCCCGGCCCCCCAGATCTGCGCGCCCATCGTGTGCAGATAGTTCGCGAGATCGACAACTTCCGGCTCCTTCGCGGCGTTGTCGATGATCGTCGTGCCTTCTGCCAGTGTGGCGGCAAGCATCGTGTTGATCGTCGCGCCGACGCTGCAGATATCTAGATACACGCGTGCGCCTTTCAGACGACCCTTGACATACCCTTCGACGTAGCCGTGCTCAATCACAACGGTGGCGCCGAGCGCTTCAAAACCTTTGATATGCTGATCGACCGGACGCTCGCCGATGTTACACCCGCCAGGCAGTGGCACACGAAAATGCCCTGTGCGCGCCAACAGTGCGCCTGCGATCCAGATCGAGGCGCGCATCTTTCTGCCGAGTTCATACGGTGCAGTCGAGGTCGTGAGCTGCTCTGCGCACAAGCGCAAGCGGCCATTCGGCTGATGCTCAGCGCGCGCGCCGAGGCTGCGCACCAAATCCGCAAAGTGATCCACGTCCGTCAACACCGGTACGTCTTCGATCACCGTTTCTCCCGTGCTTGCGAGCAGACTCGCCGCAATAACAGGCAATACGCCATTTTTCGCGCTGTCGACGCG
This sequence comes from Bacillota bacterium, assembly GCA_026627345.1. Taxonomy (GTDB): domain Bacteria; phylum Bacillota; class Bacilli; order Alicyclobacillales; family SLC66; genus JAPNUJ01. The sequence goes on from JAPNUP010000129.1 coordinate 7,393, forward strand.
CACCGTTCCCGTGAGTCGCTGTCCACCACGGATCTTGATCGTTGCCAATTCCCCTGCACCTCCATACACCTACGGACACTTCCGACACCATCCGCCCCTGGTGCAGTGCAGACCGTCCGTTCATGAGCCAATGTTAGTATTCTACAGTGATAATAGGGCTTCCTACAAGTACCCTTGTGACATTATTGTAACGATTGGCGTGTAGCGCGACTTGCAAGTTGATCGCTTGCTTGCCCGCCTGCTCCTGCGGAATGTCCTTTGCGCCATAGCCTGCCACACTGGTCGTGTACGGGCTTTGCATCGGTTGTAATTCCTCAGCGCCAGCGCGATCAAAGGCTGCCTTGATGACCTGCTCGCGGGTCGTACCGGACAAGGCGCCTGGCAAATCCCCGAACAGCGTGGCGTTTTCTTCAAGCGTGCCGCCTACGGACAAGATCGCACTGCGAATCGCCGCGTAGGATGTGGCAAATGTCGCCTCGTCGCCTCCACTTTCCACTAACCGCAACACGATCACGGTCTGTGGCGCGCCTGGAATATCCATACTCGCGACTTCGACTGTCGCCTTGAGTCCACGAACTGATCCCGACCACAGGGCGACGTGGTCACGATCATCCACATGTGGATACAGGTGCATGTCGGTGACTTGCAATTTTTGCGCGAGCGTATGACTCAGTGCTGTGACTGCGGGCTCTGACATAAACGTATCGTTAATCGTCGTCCAGTCGTGAACCTCGTAGCCGGTCAACTTTGCTTTCGTGGCGTTAAACGCCGCCTGCACATAAGGGATTGGCGCGCCTTCTTCCGGATGCACCGCGTGTGCCAAAGCCTGCCCCGAGGTATACGATCCGAACATGCCGAGCAGCGCTACCAATGCACCTAGTTTCTTCATCTTCTCCAACTCCCATGCACCAATTTGACTGATATCAGTCAGTATGGCCAAGGAAGCAAGCGATTATACGAAACTAGCGGCACCATGTCAGCCCGTTGCAAGACTTCGCTGCTACACCCAGTTCAACTGTGTAGCAGCGAAGTCGCCGTCGCATACTGCACCAGAAAACCTGCGACTCCGGAACCGATCAAAATCGCGAATAGCAGGCGCAACAGTCTTGCGGCGCGCGTATGCGGATCGCGGGTGAAGATCTCCCAGCGCACCGCACCTAGCGCGTACCACGCCAACCAAATCCCTATGATCATAGCGATCAGCGTGAGACTGCCAAGAACACTTCCAGGCAATCCCTGAGTCGTCGTTGTCACAGGCAAACCCCTTTGGGTGCTTTTCTAGCATACGCAATGAATCTCGTTTTTCTGTCCGTTGAATTGTCATAAAGTGGCGTATCGTGCGTTTTTATTCTAGCGCACGGCTGGCCAATTGCGCCATGACGGCGTCTTCCATAGGCGGATTGTGCAGGCCTGCGCGCACGTCGCGGTAGTAGCGTTCGAGCGGAGTCGACTTCCACAGGCTTTGGCCGCCGACCACGCGCATCGCCAGATCCACGATTTCGAGGGCAGCGTTCATCGCCACTACTTTGGCGAGTCCCAGGTCAGTGCGCATCTTCGGGCGATCCGCGTCCGATGCCGCATCGTAGCGAGCTGCGACATCGTAGAGCGTCGTGCGGGCCGTGTCTCGTAACAGCTCGATACGACCGATTTTGTCGCGCACGTGTGGCACTGTGGCAATCGGCTTGCCAAGGCTGTTTGGTGCATAAGTCTTCGCAAAGTCAATTGCATAGCGGCGTGCTGCGTTCGCCACGCCAAGATAAGTAGCGGGGATATGCAATAGCCATCCGCTGCCGTCGGTCGAGCGCCGCGCCCGTGCCCCTGGTTCGATGATATCCAGCGCGTCTTTCGCAGGGACAAAGACTTGGTTCAAGTGCAAGGTGTTGCTACCTGTCCCGCGCATGCTCATCGTGTCCCATGTCTCTTCGATCATAAGACCAGGCGCCCCTTGGCGGATTAAAAACTCACCGACGCGATCGAGGTCCGGAATGTAGGCGGTGACGATGATATGGGTGAGCTTCAGGCTACCTGTGGCCCAAGTCTTATGGCCTGTGATCTGATAGCCGCCGTCACAGGCGATGGCTTGTGTCGTGGGCCTGCCGCCGCGACTCGGGCTGCCCGTCTCAGGCTCTGACCCGCAGGCGTTGACAAGCGCACGACCTGCGACCGCCTCGCGGCAAAAGGTCTCGAAAAGGGCGTCTGGCCACGCATGCGTATCTTGTAGACTGAGCGTGATCCCAAGCGACCAGCCCATCACTAAAGCTGCTGAAGAGTCTCCTTCGGCTAGCCGTTCTTGCGCCAACAAGAAGCTGTACAAGCTCGCCCCTTTGCCGCCGTACGCCTTCGGCACCGTTAAACCGCCGTAGCCTGCGCGCTGCAGCAGCTCAATCTGATCGTAGACAAAAACGCCTGCTTCGTCATATTCCTTGGCCCGTTCGCTTAGCTGATCAGAAAGAGTCGCCGCCCACTGTACAATCGCTCGTTCCTCTTCGGTTCTGATGCGTGCATCCGTCACCGCCGTCTCCTCCTGTCTCTCTCACAGCTATGCGCAAAGGGGCCGCGCGATAATCGCTTGCGGCCCCGTCCCGTTCTATCCTATGCCAGTCCCGCTGTACTTTTAACCAAACCAGTTGAAGCTGCCGAAAAAGCCCATCAGCGAGTTCGGCAAGATACCGAGCAACAACGTGCCTGCGATACACAGTACCACCACCGCATTGGTCACGCCAAGGCTTGGCATCCGCTCTTCGTCTCCGAGCGGCTCACGCGTGTACATAGCGCGGATGATGCCGAAGTAGTAGTAAAAAGCAATCGCGCTCGTCGCGAATAGAATCACGCCGAGCCAGTATTGCCCGCTGTTAAAGGCAGTCAAGAAGATGAGAAACTTCCCATAAAACCCTGCCATGAGCGGCATGCCTGCCAGCGACAGCAGAAACACTGTCATGGCGCCTGCGAGCCACGGCGAGCGCTTGTAAAGTCCAATGAAAGCATCGGTGTCTTCCGATCCGCGCGCTGCCGCCACGACGGCGAAGACAGCGAAAGCGCCGATCGTCATAAAGGCGTAAGCAAAGACATAAAACACGGTCGACGAGAGCATCTGCCAGACATTGTTGGACGCGCTGGTCTGCCCGATCGCCGCGAGCGGCAACAGGAGGTAACCCGCTTGCCCGATACTAGAGTAGGCGAGCAACCGTTTGACGTTTCGT
>JAPNUP010000032.1 GCA_026627345.1 Bacillota bacterium
AACGCATTTATTGTGGCAGAGCCGCACGCGATCGAGTGTCGGATGATCGAACTCTACTCCGAGCAACTCATCGTAGGCCTTCTCCGTTTCAAGTTCCCACTCTTCGCCGCTTACTTTGCGAACCTCAAGCGTCAGTTCTTCACCGGCTAAGGCAAACTGCAAGTCCACGATATCTTGAATGGTCTGTCCATTGATTGCCAGGATGTCGTCGCCCGGTTCAATCTCCAATTCCTCGGCTAACGATCCGGCGCGTACAGACTTCACTTTCGGCATATGGAACCTCCTATCAGACACATCCGTTCATTATCGCACAACTTGTCATAGTACGTCAATGAGCAAGACGCATCCAATGCCGTCGCCATGGATGCGTCTTGCGGTGCATTGCCTAACATCAATTTCTGCTGTTACTTGAACTTGTCTTTAAGCAGATCGCCAAACAGCTCCCCCAGCGTCGTCGAGGGCACAGGGTCTTTCGCCTGCTTATCTACCCATTGGTCCGCCTTCTTACGTTCCTCACCCTTTTTCGCATCGCGAATAGATAAAGACATGCGCTCTTCATCAGGCCGAATATCGAGAATCTTCGCTTGTACGCTCTGCCCTACTGCGAGCACTTCGGAAGGCTCCGTCACTCTGTGATTCGCGATTTGTGAGATGTGAACAAGCCCTTCGATCCCGGATTCCACTTCCACAAATGCGCCGAAAGACGACAAGCGCTTCACGGTACCCGTGACAATATCGCCAACCTTATATCGACTCAACACGTCTTGCCAAGGACTCGCCATGGCCTCTTTCATACTCAGCGAGAGTTTACCGTTTTGTGGGTCGATACGCAGAACCTTAACGGTCACGCTCTGCCCGATCTGAAGTACATCTTCCGGACGATCCACGCGAGACCATCCCATCTCTGACACGTGTAGCAAGCCATCGATCTCCCCGACATCGATAAATGCACCGAAGGACGTAAAACGAGCGACTGTACCTTCGAGTACCTGCCCTGGCGTAAAGTCACTCATCCGCTCACCGCGCCGCTTGGCCTCAAGAATCTCCACGGCACGCTTGCGCGAGAGAATGATCTTCTTTTCCGCTTCGTCTACTTCGGTGATGACGACTGTCGTCATCTGACCAACATAAGGCTGAAGGTCTGCAACAAAGCGGACATCTACAAGTGATGCCGGCAAGAATGCGCGCAAACCTTCCACATCCGCAACCAAACCGCCTTTGACCAACGTCACCAGTTTGACATCACGAACATGTTCCGAATTACTGTCTTCTTTCAAGCGCTCCCACGTCTCTTCGTTCACACCATTTTTGCGCGACAGACGCAGTACACCTTCGTCCGTAATGCCAAGGACGGAAACCTGCACTTCATCGCCTACTGTCGCCATGTCAGGAAGCGCTGGACCGCTGACGGCTGACCAATGTGAGCGGGCAATCTGCCCTTCGCCGTGCCCTTCTACCTCTACGTATGCGACGTCCGCCTCTACACGCACCACATTACCGTGCAGCACCGTGCCAGGTTCAATCGTCGGCATAGCTTGTTCCATGGATCCATCTTGATCACTCATGATTCATTTCCTCCTCAGGGGCTGTCAGGTAAGGTTGCAGACGCCAGAGGCCCACTGCAAAACCTACGACTTCCGGTATGTACAGAATGGCGGCCCACGTGAAGTTGATCACGTGTCCCCGATATAATAATCCCACAATAAAACAAGGTAAGGCAAGTGCAAACCCAAAAAGACGAAATTTCCTGGCAAACGCTCGTCCTGCCTTCTCGGACTTGGCACGCAGTTTACTGGCGATCAGTCCACCATAAAACCAGATCCCCGCTGACAGCATCAACGCCAAAACACCTGTTTGCACAAGGTTGTTCAGCACGCGTTCATTCCTCGTTTCACATCTCGCATATGTTGCGCAATGACTTCCGTAACATTCTCAATACTTGGGCGCAACCCTTGCTCCCGTAAGATGACGACCGGATTAAACGGCGGCCCAAAACTGACTTGCAGTCTAGCAAACGGTCTATAGGACCCCATGATGACCACAGGTGTCATCAACGTCTCGGAACGAAGCGCGACGAAACCGACCCCTTTTTCCAAATGTTCCAGACTGCCTTGGTGCTTGCGTGTGCCCTCCGGGAACATGACAAGCGTACCCCCGGCTTCCAAAATCGTCGTGGCCAGTCGCAAAGCGGCTCGATCACTGGCACCGCGTTTGATAGGAAAGGCATGCAGACTGCGCAATAGTGCACCCAAGGGCCGAAATCGAAATAATTCCTCTTTGGCCATGAATGAGACAGGCTGAGGCGTGAGGCAACCGACTAGCACAGGATCCCAGTTGGAACTGTGGTTGCACGCCAAGATCAGCGGACCATTCGAAGGAATCTGTTCTTGGCCGAACACCTGTAACCTGAAAATCAACTTTAGTAACAGTCTGACCGAAGTGACGGCGAAATCATACATGGAGGTTGCGCCCTGCCCCCTTTTGCTGGCGGCGACATTCGCAGAGCGCTGCAATCATGGCAACCACCTCATCTACTGTCAGTACAGACGTGTCGAAAATCAAAGCGTCTTTGGCTGGTCGCATCGGCGCCACCGTTCTGCGGCCGTCTTGCTCGTCGCGCTCGTGCAAAATCATCATGACATCAGCAACAGTGCCTGTAAAGCCACGAGAAGCGAGATCGGCGTGCCGCCTTTTGGCACGAGCTTCAAGGGTTGCAGTCAAATAGACCTTCACATCTGCGTCCGGCAAGACATGGGTTCCAATATCCCGACCATCCATGATGACACCACGCGACTCGCGAGCCGCTAAGCTTCTTTGGGCGATCAACAGGTGTTGGCGAACCCCTGGACAAGCAGACACCGTCGTTACGATCGATGCAATTTCAGGAGAGCGAATGGCCTCTGTAACATCTTCATCACCAAGCGTCACACGCTGACCACCCGCAGTCGGGACGAATTGCACAGGCAAGTCCTTAGCGATGGCTGCCAGCAATCCATCTTCCAAAGCAATATCGCGCTGCTGGGCCAGCAAAGCAACGCTACGGTACATAGCGCCTGTATCAATATAAGGAATGCCTAGGCGTTCTCCTAACAGATACGCGACTGTACTTTTGCCGGCACCCGCCGGACCATCGATAGCGATAAGAATCCGTGTAGTTGACAAAGTGCACGTCCTATTCATCTGTATATAAACCGGCTAGCCTCGCAAGACTCGCTCTTTCAGTTGAAGGCGAAACACGTATTGAACGAGCTTTTGCTGTGCTGCATCCTTGATGTCTATAAATTTCATGGAATACGTGTACCGTCCTGTGTCGTCTCGCTCTACGCGAGTGATCTCACCTTTAGCCGTCAGCGTGCTAGATTGTCCGGCGTCATCGACGAAGGAGAGTTTCAAGGTAACAGGGTCAGCACGACCTATGCCTAGGTTACGCCTTGTGCAAAAGGACAGGCCGCCGCCACTGATGTCTCTGGTGACTGTGCGTACGGTGATGAGCTTCGGCTCACCTTGATCACGTACGCAAAGTACAGACAAATCAATCGGCACCTCAATACGCGCAAAGGCTCGTCGTTGCACGCGTACAATATCTTGGACCTGTGGGCGTGAGATCAGTAGGCACGGCAGTTGATCTACAAGTCCACGCCGCAAAACACTGGCGTCGAAATAGTACATCGTTCCTTTGGCCGAGCGATAGGTTAATCGCAGCGTCAGGAAAAGATCGAGTGGTAACAAGACACTGCTTCCGAGAACCATAGGCAAATCGATATAATAAGCAGTCTCGGAGAGATCAAGCAGTCTCGCATGTCCACGATTTTCTGCGCCTGCTTGCTCCACATACAGCGTCTGCCCGAGAACAGGAAAGTCCACGGATAATCACCCCATCATTGTACCTCCTTTCATTATACCTTTGTTCTCCTATGTAGAAAAGAAGGGGCGCATCATTTGCGCCACCTTCTTGTGTTCCTTGGTTACTTATAGGTCGTTAGGACAGGTCCCCTACCTTGGTTAATTTGTCGATTGTCACGACTTGTCCCGTCGTAGCACTCACATAAATACGATAGGTGTCACCTTGTCGATGGGAAAGAATGTCGTACACGAGCACTTGTTGACCACTTGGATTTTCAATGACAGCCAAACGCGCACCTTGGACAGCCATATCGGGCGCCAGAGCGGCGACCGCCGTTCGTTCACTCACCTTTGGAGTCAAGGAAAATGATGGCCAATCCTTGGTCCAGTAGGAGGTGGCGTCATAGGAAGTCATTTGCCCGCTGGCCAAGTTCCACTTGACGTGAATGGGTTGATCATACATCGCGACACCTTGTCGCATCGGGGCATATGTCAAAGTCGTACTATTGGCGTAAGACGATGATGTCATCAGGGTAAGCCCCCCAAAGCCGTGTTGGCGCAAAAACGTTACAGCCGCCTGTCGGGCCTGAGGCACATCCCACACATGTCCAGATGTTGGACCGGGCTCTTGAGTAAGCCACATGACGTGTCCACCATGCGCGGAAACCGTCGCGTAGACGAGCGGGGCTTTACCGCTCATCCCCAGTGTGACTAAGTACCCAGGATACCCATAGCTCGCGGAGAGTCGTGATACCTTCGGCTTCAGTTGCGCGAGTTGACCTTGCTGTCCACGAAGAAAACCTTCCACGAGTATAGCTGCTTGCCCCGGAGCGATTGCTCGGCCTTGATCTAACCGCGAAGCATCCTGACCTTGCTCCGAACTCTGTCTCCCCGTCAACGGCCCTTTGTTTTGCGCCACGTAAACGCGTGTCGCCTGATCTGCGTTAGAGAGGGCAGTGGCCATGGAAGAAGCGTTGCCAGAATGTGTCTTGGAAGTGGTGGTAGGTGCCGCCTTGATTGCGCCTGTGGCAAGCAAGGTCCCTTGCCCTGCACGCAGTTTCCCGGCAAGTGCTGTCGATCCTTGCTGCAGGGTGACCATCTCAGCACGATCCTTCGCAGTCCATCGCTTCGTCCGTGCAATTTCCTGTGCATCTGCCGTAGTCGACTGAATGACGCGATCGAGAAACGACAGTGCTGCGCCATCAGGCCAGTCATTGATGGGCAACTTCGCCGCATACACTCGCGCCGCTGTCGCGCTTCGTGACGCATCTTGAAGGTATCGGGTTTGCGCCGTGGGCAAGCTTACCGCCAATGCCTTGGCGACATCGGTCTGCATCTCCTCGACTTCATAGGTGAGGCCGTGGTAGTCGCCTTTCAAGCCGTTCATCGCACTGGCCACGAGCGTCGCACGTTGCTGGTGTTCGTTATAGCCGTAAAGTGCAAAACCTAGCAGGCCAATGCCAAGCGCAGGAATCACCCATCCATTGGAGCGCCGATTCATCATAGGATTCCCTCCTGATATGTGTCACCGCTACTTAGCGAACACGTGCTGCCCAATCGTCGTGATGATAGGCTGGGACCACACCCAAGATGATGTCGCGGTCGCTGGATTCCAGTAATAGAGGGCCCCATGAGTTGGATCATACCCATTGATCGCATCCATCACAGCCTCCGTGTTTTGCGCGTGTAACCCGAGCCAAGCTTGTCCATTGGAAATAGACGTGAAGGCGCCCGGTTGATAGATAATACCGGGAATCGAATGTGGGAACAGGCTACTGTGGTACCGATTCAAAATCACTGCAGCCACAGCCACCTGACCCACAAACGGTTGTCCCCGAGCCTCCCCGTAGACGACGTGCGCCATCAACGAAATATCGCTGGCAGAAAAACCGCCCGTCGACGTTGCCGGCGTAGCTGGTGCGGATGGCGCGGATGCACTGGGAGCCGATGTAGATGAGGTGGTACTCGTACTAGGAGACGGCTTCCAGGCTTGCGTCGCTAACCGTAGTTTGGCGATGGTGGCCGTTCCAGCGACTCCGTCGATCGGCAGACCGAATGCATACTGAAAGTCGCGAACCGCCCAGTAGGTCGACCACCCGAAATTGCCGTTCACCGGCCCGTGATAATAACCTAAAAAGCCTAGGCGACTTTGCAGTTCTGAGACATCGGATCCTTGACTACCTTCTGCCATGTTACTGTTCATCGCGGCATCTGCCATAGGTGGCATAGACCCGGCTGCCAATGGCAAAGTGGCCATTAGGCCCGCGGCGCCCCACGTTAAAACTGCCTTGCGCACACGCTTGTTCATGACAAACATCGCCTCCGCATCCAATTCCGAGTGCGTTCGCGTGTAGTGTTGTCCAATGTTTGTTAAAATATGTGCATACGAAAAAAGGACGAGCACTAGGCCCATCCCTTTTCTTCCTCACTTTATCAGTAGAACCGTGAGAGCGACATGCCATCGCCCACTCATGTAACTACCCTAACGTTTCGATATCGAATTCACGGTCGTTATCACAGAGACAGCGTCGAAATCCCGTCTCGACGTGTCCACGGCCATCGCGAATTCCCCTTAGAATAAAGACTTCTCCGCACTTGCGACAACGGATATGAATCTTGATCCGTCCACTTGGCATCAGGACGTCGTTGTCCGCCTCTTGCAGCGTCACAGATTCTGGACGCATGGAAACTACCTCCTGTCTAGTCTGGCGCACGAACGCCATGTCACCGTCTTCTCTCTACATGAATGTCATGCGCAGGTCCCCATAGAAAAGGGGACCACACACAGTATAATCCTGACCTGCCCCTATTCATACCCAGCCGCGTAGCTCAATAGCTTCTGCCATCCGCCTGATCCCAACCATATATGCCGCTAGACGCATGTCGATCTTGCGCGCTGTAGCGGTGTTGTAGACCATCTCAAACGACTGCACCATCAGTTCTTCAAGGCGCTCCATGACTAGTTGTTCCGACCAGTAGTAGCCTTGATTGTTCTGTACCCACTCGAAGTACGAAACGATCACGCCGCCGGAGTTACCAAGGACGTCAGGAACCAGTAAAATCCCGCGATCTGACAAAATGCGCGTGGCTTCCATGGTCGTGGGACCATTAGCGGCTTCCACGATGATCTTGGCCTTGATTTCATTCGCATTGTCCAGTGTAATTTGATTCTCGATGGCGGCAGGCACCAAAATATCGCAGTCGAGCTCCAACAGCTCTTTGTTAGAAATCGTATTTTTAAACAGTTTAGTCACCGTGCCAAAAGAGTCTCTGCGCTCCAAGAGAGAGTCGATGTCGAGTCCCTTGTCATCATGTAAAGCGCCATAGGCATCCGATATTCCGATCACCTTAGCCCCTGCATCGTGCATGAACTTGGCGAGGTAACTTCCCGCGTTGCCAAAACCTTGCACCACGACGCGACTGCCCGTGAGGTCGATCCCCCGTACCTTCGCAGCTTCGCGAATACAGATGGCAACACCGCGCGCCGTCGAAGTGTCTCTCCCTTGCGAACCACCGAGCACGATCGGCTTACCAGTAATAAAACCAGGCGAGTCAAATTCGCGTATCTGACTATACTCGTCCATCATCCACGCCATCACTTGGGAGTTCGTCATTACATCAGGAGCCGGGATATCTTTGGACGGACCAACCACTTGACTGATCGCGCGTACGTACCCTCTGGCTAATCGCTCTTGCTCGCGAAAAGACATTTCACGCGGATCGCAAATAACCCCGCCTTTGCCGCCTCCGTACGGTAGATTCGCAATGCCACATTTAATGCTCATCCAAAGCGACAGCGCCTTCACTTCGTCCTCGGTCACATCCGGATGAAATCGAATGCCACCTTTCGTAGGTCCTACCGCATCATTGTGCTGCGCACGATACCCTGTGAACACTTTGACCGTGCCATCATCCATCCGAACAGGAAAACGCACGGTTAGCATGCGGAGCGGTTCGCGCAACAAGTCATACATTTCAGAGCCATATCCCAGCTTGGACAACGCCTCTTTCACGACAGACTGGGTGCTGGTTAATACATTGAGATTTTCAGTGCTGGTCTCATCGCTCACTCGATCGCCACCTCACATGATTCATCCGGATCCTAACTGGCATCTGGTACAGCTTCCCCTATGGCAACTCACGTTAGCAGATCCAGAGCGCCGCCGGTCGAAAGGTTGTCCTAGTGTGAATAGACACCTTGGACGCGTATAAGAGCAAAAAGTGCAGACTGCATCGACAGTATAGCAAACGCGTGGAAAAAGGGTCAAATCAATCAAATATTTTATGTAGCTCTCCATCCAGAACCGGATCGAGAGCAAGCCTCTGACCTTACGATGGAATCACTTCTCGATCTCCTGCTCGTTGAAACGCCTTTTGCACCAGTTGATCCAGAAATTGACCAAAGCTGACGCCGCGCGCTCGTGCAGCATCCGGAACCAGACTCGTCGGTGTCATGCCAGGCAGCGTATTGACTTCCAGCAGTACAGGACCTTCAACGGCCACAATAAAGTCGACACGGGCATAATCACGACAACCGAGTGTCTGATACGCACGAGCAGCGTAATCTTTCACCATGCGCATGGCTTGCGCCGAGAGACGTGCCGGCATGATGTGCTGACTGCCACCTTGCTTATACTTAGAATCGAAGTCGTACAACTCTGCTTGCGGGATGATTTCGATGACTTCAAGTACTTCCGGTGATTCGTTATCCCCCACCACAACAGCTGTCACTTCAGTCCCAGTGACATATTGCTCCACCAACACCTGTGTGTCATAAGAGAAAGCCTGCGTGAGCCCAGCCATGGCTTCTTCAGGGTCGTGTGCGAGTGTCAAGCCGATCGTGCTGCCTTCTTGATTCGGCTTAATGATCAGGGGCCAGCCCACTTCCTCAGCTAACTGTACCGTGCGTTCACGGGCCTCCTGCAAACGGGTTCGGGAAACCGTCACATCTTTGGCAAGCGCTATACCTGCACCTGACAGCACGCGCTTTGTCATGCTCTTGTCCATCGCAAGCGCACTGGCCAACACGCCCGAGCCAACGTATGGGTACCCTAACACCTCTAACGCCCCTTGTATCGTTCCATCTTCCCCCATGCGGCCATGTAGACCGATAAACACCACATCAGGCCCGAAATCAGCCAGTTGCGCGAAGAGCGCCCCAGTGACATCGAACGACTGTACTTCATACCCCATCAGCAAAAGGGCATTCGCAATTTCTCGTCCACTCGACAGAGAAACCTCGCGCTCCGCTGACGTTCCGCCGAACAACACAGCGACTCTCATGGCACACACTCCCTTGCGTCACATCTACTTGCGCCAGTATACGCAAAATCCCGGGCTTGGTGCCCATGATCCTGTGTACAACGGCATAAAAATCGCGCGTCGCGAATCGCTGACGCGCGCAACACACATATGCCATGTTCACGTAGGAAAGAGACGCGCAATCTGCTCCAATGCGCCATCAGCCATAATCAGCTTCCCATACTCGTCGAGAACTGCACGCGTGACTGAGGCAAGTTCACCGTATTCGTGCAAGACTGCCCATACCGTGTCATAATTCTCCTCGGGGATCGACTCATCCTCGAAATAGAGGTGATAAACCTCTCGATATACGTACAATGACGCGTCCAATTGACCTGCATTCACTAAAGCTCGCGCTAACCTCGCCACTTCTTCAAAGTCTGTGAACGCGAAGACGAACGCACCAAACGGATCGTGGGCCAATTCGTCATCCTGGCTATCCTGCGTATCCACTTGCCCTGGAAGGGATGGCACTTGGGTCACCACCACCACCACGCCTTCGGTCGGCATCGTGAAAGCTTCCACTGCGATCGGGCCTATCATCTCAAACCCGACCTCAGCATAGGCAACCTCCATCATATCCCAAAAAAGCTCTTGCACTTTCTTGCCATTCTGCCAGATCTCGTCTCGGTCGATTCCACGGGCAGAGAGGTCTTCGTAACTAATAAAGATTCGGACTTTATTGGTCGCAATCTTCTCCACGCGCATCTCGATCCCATCCCTTCGCAGACCGCGCAGGCCTTTCTGTTATCATACTCAGTCTGTTGCAAATACGCTAGTGGTAAATCCTTATCCACCGTGGATTGTTCTTCTGATTACGCCTCTGGACGTGCGATTGACTTGGTAGATTGCCTTTCCATCACTTGATGCGGCAATATCACACTGTACGTGTCAATCGGTTCGTCTTGCAGTAACTTGGTCAAAAAGCGCATGGCGACAGCACCATAATCATACATAGGCTGCGCGACGGTGGTGATCTCTGGCCTTGTCAGTTGCGTCAACTTTGTGTTGTCAAAGCCGATGATCATCACATCTTCAGGAACACGTTTACCAACATCCTGACAAGCGTGCAAAGCTGCGACCGCGATCTCGTCGTTTGCAGCCAGGATAGAGTCTACCGCCTCCATCTTCAGATGCGAGCGTATCGCCGATAGCGCACTGGCATAGTCTTCGCCGGCCGAATCAATCAAAATAGGACGCAAAGAACGATCGGCCAGTGCCTCTTGATATCCAGCCCTGCGCTTTGCAGTCAGTGTACCCTCGCCGTTTTGCGCACCGACAAAGGCGATTCTCGAGCAGCCTTTTGCGGCAAGAACGGCTACGGAGTCGACCGCCGCGCGTTCGTTGTCAATATTGACGGACGGAATCCTGCGTTCGGGATCATCGGTTCGGCAAAGCACGATCGGTAGTTGTGCCTCTTCGAACGTTTCGATGTGCTCTGTCTTCAACGAAGTTGACATAAAAATAATACCGTCAACTTGTTTCTCCCACATGGTGCCCACCAGGTCTATTTCCCGTTGCAATGAACCATCCGAGTTACACAGAATAATATGATAATTATACATGCGCGCCACATCTTCAATGCCCCGTACCAACTCTGCCATAAAGGCGGCAGACACATCAGGTACGATGACGCCAATGGTCTTGGTCTTCTTGCTGGCCAGCCCACGCGCCACGGCGTTTGGCCGATAAGACAACTTGGCAATCGCCTCTTGAACCCTTTTCTTAGTTTCTTCTTTCACGACCGCCGTGTCATTCAAGACACGTGAGACAGTTGCCATCGACACGCCCGCTTCGCGCGCAACGTCGTAAATGGTTGCACTCACTGCAGTTCACCCCACTTTTGTTCATAATAAACGCACGACCCCTGCGCGCACGGCTACTTCCCAGTACAGATAACGCGGCCGTTGCCCAGGGTACGATAGACACACCTGCGTCAGCCCGTCGCGCACGATTTGAGCACTGCTAATGACAGCCTTCCCCCAATCGCGGTGTTCGCACAGTTCCCCGACTAACCGACGTTCGACACCTGCGTACTGCGCATCTACGATGAGATCCCTCTTCGACTCGATTTCTTGCACAAACGGCGAGAGCTTACGCGATCGGCCATGAACTGTGGCTGGATAGGTCAGATCCAATCGATTCCTAGCTCGGGTCATGCCCACGTACAGCAACCGCCGCTCCTGCGCAAGTGCTTCTATTGCATCGGTATCTGTCAATTGTGACAGAGATCGTGGATGAGGACAAGCGTCTGCGTGTAAACCAATGACAAAGACGTCATCGAACTCTAGTCCTTTGGCACCATGAAGCGTGAGAACGGAAAGAAAAGGACGATTTGCGTCCTGCCTCTTCAATGTCCTTCGCTGCGCATACGCTAACCACTCAGACAAACTGTTAAATCCATTCGTGCTCAGGCGCAGCGCCGCGTATACGGCCTGCATTTCGTCGCTGATCGAGGCACTCGAGGGGGAACCAAGGAGTTGTGCCTCCTCCAGCTGTAGCCTGTCCAAGGCTGCCTGTGGCGTCATTTGGCAAAGATCCGTCAATGCTTTAGAGAAAGACAGAACCCGATCAGAATAAGCCGATCGTGCCGCAATGCGGCTGAGTCGTACGCGCAGACTACATGACCGGGAAGCAGGATCATCCAATGACATAGCGTACGGTAACCCCAAGAAAGCCACGAGTTCCCTCCACTCGCTCTGTGCACAAGCGTGATCCAATCGGGTCGCCAGTGCCAAAACTTTCAAGAGTCGTTTGGCTACAGTGTCCTGCCAGACCGAACGGCTGTCGTTCCAAACAGCAAACGGGATTTGCCGCTGTGTCAGCATCTCCAACAAAACATAGAGTTGTGCGTGCGTACGCGCGAGGACCGCTGCTGTCCAGTGGTCTGGGGCCTTTTGTCTGCGTTCGTCGAGCAAGCGTACAACGCTTTGCGCCTCTTGCAGCTCGTCGGCGAAGCGGCTCAGACACACGGCACCCCCATCACCGCGCACCGTCTCGACGTTTTTCGGGCGCCGATCCTGATTATGACTGATAAGCGCATTGGCCGCACTGACAATCGGGTCAGTAGAGCGGAAATTATGGGACAAGATGACCTCTTGCACGTCTGGAAATGCGGTCGCGAAACTCAACATTATTTGCGGTGTCGCGCCGCGAAACCCATAGATGGCTTGATCGTCGTCTCCGACGACTGTTAGATTCCCGGATTGTTTACATAATAATATGATGGACAACCATTGGATAGGGTTGGTATCTTGAAATTCATCGACCATCCAAAAAGGTGTACGCTGTTGAATCTCGCTAAGGACCTCATGATTGTCTTGAATCAGCTTGTGGAATTCGCTAAGGATATCATCGTAGTCCCATACCCCACGCCGCCGCTTCTGCTCTTCATAGTAACGTGATGCGGCGAGAACCCGACTCTCACGTGTGACGCCCGACACATGAGCCCACGCCTCACGCATCATCACATGCTGCTGTCCGGCACTCATGATGCGAATCGAACCCGGACGGAATGCCATTAGCCAGTGTAGAAAAAGGGAGTGGAAAGTGCCTACTTGGCACCGGCTCAAAGTCGCATCCAACTTGATCAGTCGTTGCCTGAGCTCTTGCGCACTCTTGCGCGTAAAAGTGACCAACGTCAGTTTTTCTGCGGGCACTTCGTAAACCCTGGTCAAGCAAAGCGCGCGAACGGTAATCAAAGTTGTTTTACCACTACCGGGACCTGCAAATACGAGCATCGGGCCCGACTCATGTAAGACGGCCCGACGCTGCTCCGGCGTTAAGAATACGCCGGAGCGCCCCAACCCACGCAAGAAATCTTCACTCTTCACTCTTCACAGTGCGCCATGAAGCCGCGAAGTTGCGTAAGTCTACGTTCGAGAGCACGCTTTTTCATGATCAGTTCTGAGATCTTCGGCAGATTTTGATCGCGAAAATGTATGTAGGCGGAATCCTCAATCTGACGCAGCTGCCTTTCCCATAATGAAACGATCGAGGACAAACGCTCTTGACGCGTGCGAACGAGCGGCACTTGTAAGTGTTGCTCCTCTGAGGAAGTCGCCAGCGTCTCCATCTTACATCTCGCCTTCCGCTTGCATACGCGTCATCCAGCGCGCAATAAAATGGTCAAGATCGACCAAAAACTCCTTACCCATCTTGCTGTGTCGCATGAGTTTCGCAATGCCATCCATGTCTTCCGCTCGAAACAAATCCATCACCCGTGACTCTAATGCTCCTTCATCGACTGTCACCGCTGTCTCCCGCGAGCAGTCTTGCAACCATTCCAGTGCCGTCTTAATACTTTGTGCCACGTTGGT
>JAPNUP010000047.1 GCA_026627345.1 Bacillota bacterium
TGGTAGGAGCTGGCCAAGGCGGGGAGATCGCGGCTACGCAGTTGTCTGCTACAGATGCGCAAGGTCGAAGGACTGGCCCTTATATGAAGCGTAAGCGACCAGCTGTGTTGTACGGGGCTACCTATGAAAAAGAAACGCCTCTCGGTACGGCTTTTATCACAATTAACGATGATCCTGATGAGAATCTTGCCCGGGAAATCTTCGTCAATATTGGCAAGGCTGGCTCAGATGTCTATGCGGCCAATGAAGCACTTGGCCGCGCTATTACCTTATATCTCATGGATTCGCAGAACCCAGATAAAGAGGAAGTTCTGGTCAAGCACTTTAGCGGCATCGGTGGGCAAAGTTCCGTAGGTTTCGGCGAACGTCGCATCACCAGTGTGCCGGATGCGATTGCGAAGTCTTTGATCCAGCATGCGGAAACTTTCCCTCTTAGGTCGCTTGGCGCCGATGAGATGACAGCGACGATGGAAGAGTGGAGACTACAATCGCAAAGTGCCCGTGAGCAAGCGTCTGGGGAAAGTAGTGCAGACAAATCTAGCAAGATGCGAGCAGCTGAAATCGGCCGCGACCTGTGTCCGGCTTGCCATCAGCATACATTGGTCCGCCACGGTGGCTGTAATGAATGCGAGGCTTGCGGATATAGCAAGTGCTAAGACCACAGGGGTAACTGGGTGACTGCCTAGTGTGATTCGTCCATTTGAGATATACTCTCCGTTCTGGAAGGGAGCTCTCAAGTGGACGTTTCTTTTTTATGGGGCAAACGTAGTGTTACAATAGGAAGAAAGCAGAAAGGTTCGTGAACCTCTTATGTACATGATGAATATGACGCAGCACGACTTCTTACAGGCTATGAAAGATGGAATCGACACGGTGCTCATTCCGATCGGCATGCTCGAAGTCCACGGGGAACACTGTGCACTGGGTACAGATACGCTGATCCCGCGCGAATTTGTCCAGCGGCTAGAAAAGGTGATAGGCGAAAAGATCATGGTCGCACCTGAGATCGCCTATGGTCATTCTTGGGCGCTGGCGCCATTTCGCGGCACGATCGACGTGTCGCATACCGCTTTTACCAGCTACGTGACAGAAGTGGCGGAGCAGTTTTTCCGCCAAGGATTTCGCCATATCATCCTATTTAACGGCCATGGTGGAAACATTTCATCCCTGACCGCCGTGGGTGAGCACCTCGCTGATCTTGGCGCGTACGTTCTGACGATCAACTGGTGGTTGGATTATCGCGATACGATCGTCAAGTATGCACCCAATACGGGGCACGCTGGAGAGGATGAGACATCCTGCGTACTTGCGATCGATGAGTCACTGGTGCAGATGGCCTACGCACATGATCATACCGATACGCTGTCGCGCAAAATCAAGTCGAAGCAAATGGGGTTGCGGATTTTTCCGAACGGAAACACTGGGAATGCGACAGAAGCAACAGTTGGTAAAGGCCTGCAGATCTATGAGGCACTTATTCCTGAGATTGTACAGGACATCCGATCCCTATGGGAGTTTGCCGCGGAGTCGAGTGAGTGACCGATAAGTCATATGCGCCGAGAGGGGCCTCTTAGGCCCTTCTTGGTGACGGTGACACGGTGCTGTCGCAACACCGTTTTGCGGGAAGAATAAGTTGAGAGGATCGTTGACATGAGTAAAACGGTCACGCTTCAAACACTGCTTAAGATGAAAGCCGCAGGTCGTAAGATAGCCATGATGACAGCGTACGACTATACGACTGCCAGCCTACTTTCAGCTTCAGGGATGCACGTGTTGCTAGTTGGAGACTCTTTGGGCATGGTGGTGCAAGGTCATAACTCCACATTGCCTGTCACCCTAGACGAGATGATTTACCATACCAAGATGGTTGTGCGTGGTAGCGATGGGTCTATGGTCGTGGCTGATCTGCCTTTCATGACTTATCAAGTATCGGTGGAAGACGCACTACGCAGCGCCGGGCGACTGATGAGTGAGGCGGGAGTCCACGCGGTCAAGTTAGAAGGCGGGCGTCAAATCGCACCGACTGTGCGCCGCCTCGTTGATTCTGGCGTTCCTGTAATGGGGCATATCGGCTTGACTCCGCAATCTGTACATGCCCTCGGCGGATTCTCTGTGCAAGGCAAGACGGCCGAATCCGCTCGCCGTTTGATCGAAGATGCCTTGACGCTACAGGAGGCAGGCGCTTTTGCAGTGGTGCTTGAGGTGGTGCCATCGCAAGTCTCACAGGCGGTCACGAAACGGTTGACCATACCGACGATCGGAATCGGCGCGGGGCCTCAGTGCGACGGACAAGTCTTAGTGTTTCACGACTTTGTTGGGCTGACTTCAGGATATATTCCCAAGCATAATAAACAATTCGCCGAGCTGGCGCCAATCGTGCGAAGTGCTGCCAGCCAGTACATACAAGAAGTCGCCGATGGCACGTTCCCTGGGAAGGAACAGACGATCTCGCTCTCGGAAGATGATCAAAAATGGCTGTCTGCCATACAGGAAGGTGACCCCTATGCAACAGGTCAGTAGTATCCAAGAACTTCGCGACATCGTTGCACACGTTCGTCGAGCAGGCAAACGAGTCGGCTTCGTCCCTACTATGGGATATCTGCATGAAGGCCATTTGAGCCTCGTGGCTGAAGCACAAAAGCGGAGTGATTTTGTCGTCGTCAGCATTTTTGTCAATCCACTGCAGTTTGCGCCTACAGAGGACTTAGCTCAATACCCGAGGGATGTGGTTCGTGATCGGGGCTTATTGCAAGAGCAAGGACACTGTGACCTTTTATTTACACCGAGTGTCGAGGAAATGTACCCGACGCAGATGGAAACGTCCGTTACGTTTCCCGCCATGTCTGCGCTGCTTTGCGGGAAAAGTCGTCCGACGCATTTCGGCGGGGTGGCCACGGTCGTCACCAAACTGTTCAACATCGTGCAACCGAATTTGGCGTTTTTTGGCCAAAAGGATGGACAGCAACTGGCTGTCATCCGCCGGTTGGTGGCGGATTTGAATGTTCCGATCCAAATCGTTGGCGTGCCTACAATCAGAGAAACGGATGGTTTGGCGAAAAGTTCGCGTAATATTTATCTCGGTGACGATGAACGACCACATGCGACCGTATTATATCGCGCACTTACATCCGCCAAGGAACAGATCGCTGCAGGAAACCTCAGCGGCCCCGAGTTGGCCGATCATATGCGTCGGATCATTACCAGTGATGAACTGGCCCAATTAGATTACGCTGAAGTGGTCAGCATGGATACCCTACAGCCGATTGTACGGTTAGACGGGCACGTGATGTTGGCCGTAGCTGTCCGTTTCCGGAAAGCTCGTTTGATCGACAACCTGCAACTCGTACTAAAAGACGGACGATTGACCAATGCGTGACTCATCGAGGGATGGCTGTTAGTCATATCATAGGGAGTGGCTCGAGGGTGCACTTACTGACTGCCGTTTCAACGGGTATGTGAAGAGAACCTTGCGTAAAGTTAGTGTGCACTAACGATTGACAGTAGTCTATGGTAACTATATAATCGAGGCATAAAGTTGACTAGACTAGTCGAGATTATATGGAGGTGGAGCTAGACCGATGTTGGCATCCTTGTTAATCTTCTTTCGCGAGTCTTTAGAGGCTTCGATGATTTGCTCGATTATGTTGGCCTATCTGAAGCAGATCGGACGGCGAGATCGCTTTAAGGACGTTTGGATCGGCGTATGGGCTGCAGTGGCCGTTGCCGTAGTCGGCGGCGTGGTGGTTTTCTACACGTTGCGTCACTATGATGGGTCAGATCTGCAAAGCAAGATCGAAGGGACGACTTATTTCATTGCCTGCGCTGTGCTGACCTACATGACGTTCTGGATGAAAAAGCAAGGGAAGAATCTAAAACAGGAGCTACATGCGAAGATGGATGCAGCCATGGATACGGGCTCCATTCTCGCGATCGGCTTGCTCGCTTTCATCACGGTCGGGCGCGAAGGGCTCGAAACAGTGGTATTCATGATCGCGATTGCTTTTCATACGAGTCCGCTGTTGCTGGCGATCGGCGCCGTCATCGGGGTCATGTTCGGCTTGACTGTCAGCTATGCGATCTATGTGCTCGGTAAGCGGATCAATCTCAAACATTTCTTTGATATTATGGGGACCTTGCTCATGCTGTTTGCCGCAGGACTGCTAGCGGACGGGATCGAAGACTTTCAACAACTAGGCTGGTTGCCAGGAGAACACGCACTGTGGAATACGACTGCGTTTCTCAGTGAAGACAGCACATTTGGAGACATCTTACACTCGTTTTTTGGCTATGCCGACAGTCCTACCGCATTACAGGTGATTTTCTATGTAGGTTTCTTGGTAATTGTGACACAACTGTTTTGGCGAACAGGAAGGAAGCCACGTTATTCTAAGCCAAGCGTTTAGGACTGAGTAGATGGCCAGGGAGCAGTCGCAAAGGGGAGACTTTGCGACTGCTTCTTGATGTATAAGTGTGATACACTCTTTGTGGAGCGTGAGCATTTAGGTGGGGGAGTTTCTATAATGGTCGATCGTATCGATGTATTGGATCATGGATATGTGCGTCTGGTAAAGCCTTGGGGAACGGATCTTGACATTGTCAATGCAGCGCGTGTCAGCTATGCCAAAGAGACCGCTCAGATGCGTCCGCAGGATGTCAAGTTGATTCAATTCTTGGCGAGAGAAGGACACACGAGTCCGTTTCGTCACGCCTTCTTGTCATTTGAGGTATATTGCCCGTTACTGGTCGCACGCCAGTGGTGGAAGTATGTGGTGGGTAGTGATCACTCCATGGATGCGTGGAATGAAAGCAGTCGACGTTATGTGACCGAGGAGCCGACCTTTTATATCCCGGCAGAAGACCAGTGGCGCAGTGCGCCGGCGAGCGCCAAGCAAGGTTCGGGCATGGCGTTTTCTGCAGAGGAGGGTAGAGAGTGGACAGAAAAACTTCTCGCGTTCGTCGAGCAAGGCGAAGCTCTTTACAGCGCGGCCATGGAAGCCGGGATTGCCGCAGAACAGGCGCGCCTGTTCTTACCTGCCTACGGGATTTACGTTCGCTTTCGTTGGTCGACATCAGTGCAGGCAGTGGCACACTTTCTGAATCAACGGATGGAACATGACGCGCAGTGGGAGATTCAACAATTCGCAGTGGCCGTTTACGACTTGGCTAAGCCGCTCTTTGAGCATTCGCTCGATGCGCTTGTGAGCCGCGAGTCGTAACTTTTGCCACACTGATGTGACATTTTGATGTGATCGGTTGGACAGCTCTGACCGCCAACCGATCCGCGGTGTTCATTAGCTCTTTTGTTTGGCGATTGCTTCGGCGCGCTCTTGCAAGTAGGTCCATCGGTCAATCAAGCCTTCGAGCTTTGCAGCCAGCGTCTGCTGTTCGGCGTAGAGTCGCTGCGTCAGGTCATAATCATTGCCGGCAACCGCTAACTTTTGTGTGACCTCTGACAAAGCGACTTCCACCTCGTCGATCACGGCGTCTATCGTCTCGTAGTCCTTTTGCTCCTGATAGGTAAAGCGCAAGGCGCGCGTCGTAGTCACTTTGTCCGGCTTAGTGTCAGTACTCCCCCGGGATTGTCCTCCCTTTTCCTTCTCTTGCTCGTTCGCTGAGGCCAGGCGCTCCGTCAGGTAGTCCGACAATTCCCCTAAGTGCGTTGTGATCTGCCCATTTCCTTCAAAGACAAGAACCGTATCGCATACACGATCCACAAAGTAGCGATCGTGGGATACGACAATGACAGCCCCTGAGAAGTCTTCCAGGTAGTTTTCCAACACAGCCAGTGTGGACAAATCGAGGTCGTTGGTCGGCTCGTCTAAAAGCAGTACGTTTGGTGCGCTAATCAGGATACGCAGCAGGGCCAATCGGCGACGCTCGCCACCGGATAACTGGCCAAGTGGTGTCCACTGGACGGAACTGGGAAACAAAAAGCGCTCCAGCATCTGCGCCGCGGTAATCGTCTGTCCGCCTTGCGCCTCAATGTAGTGCGCCTCTTCACGGACGTACTCGATCACGCGCTGATTGGCGTTCACTGGGGCCTGTTCCTGTGCGTTATAACCCAGTTTTACCGTAGCGCCGATGATCACTTCGCCTTCATCAGGCGGCAAAAGTCCGGCCATCATCTTGAGCAAAGTAGATTTGCCACAACCGCTAGGGCCGACGATGCCGAGTCGGTCTTTGCGCCCCACGCGGTACGTGAAATCTTGGATGAGCGGGCGTGTAAAAGATTTGCTCACGTGCTCGAGTTCGATCACAGTTTGACCGAGACGAGAAGAGGAGTTCCACAGATCGAGTGCACCGGAGGGGGCCTGGGTGGTTTGCTCTAGTGCCTCGAAGTAGCGGTCGGTGCGCGCTTTTTGTTTCGTGCCACGTGCGCGGGGGCCACGTTTTATCCACGCGAGTTCGTTGCGAAGGAAGTTTTGTCGTTTTTGTGAGGAGGCTATTTCGCTTTCTTCACGTCTAGCCTTTTCTTCGAGAAACGTTTCGTAGTTTCCTGGATAGCGAAAAAGCTGACCGCGATCGAGTTCAAATATACGATTGACGACGCGCTCGAGAAAATAGCGGTCATGCGTCACCATCAGCAGTGTGCCTGAGCGGCGACGCAAGAAATCTTCCAACCAAAGTACAGTCTGGTGATCAATGTGGTTGGTCGGTTCATCGAGCACCAAAAGGTCGCTCGGGTCTGCCAGCACGCGGGCGAGTGCGACGCGTTTTTGTTGGCCTCCTGATAAAGTCCCCATCTTAACCGTAAAATCGAGGATACCAAGGCGCGTGGCAAGTGCCTGGACTTCAAAGTCTGGCGCAGCACATAGAAGCGCCTCTTGTACAGTCAGATCAGGCGCAAATGTCGGATCTTGGGATAGATACTGTATCCGGACGCCGCGACCCACCGCGACCCGTCCGGAATCTGGCGTGTCGAGGCCGGCGACGAGACGCAAAAGTGTAGATTTGCCCGTGCCGTTGATTCCGATCACGCCGATTCGTTCGCCTTCTTCGATTCCGAATGACAAGTCTTGCATGAGGACCTTGTCACCGTATGTTTTACTCACTTCCGTCGCAGAAAAAAGATTCATTGTCACCCTACCCGCAATTGAAGAGGCTTTATTTCTTGCAGTGTACCATACGGCGCCCCCTAGTGTTTTGACCCGCGGGGAATGCTTTCGCGCAGTGAAGCGCTGCTGTGACTCATCGCGATGCGAGAGCGGTAGTGGTACAATACGTGAGGATATGCATACGAAAGGATGGGACCTGCAATGATTGAATATCAAAACGAGGCGTTGGTCGACTTTTCACGCCCCGAGAATAAAGATCGGATGCGTCAGGCACTTGCCCTCGTCAAAAGCCAGCTAGGCCGCAGCTATGATTTGGTGATAGGCGGACAGCACGTCAGTACCGAGGCGAAAATCAAGTCGGAAGATCCATCTGATGTGAGTCAAGTCGTCGGGTATGTCGCCAAAGCGAATCAAGCGCAGGCCGAGCAGGCGATGGCTGCCGCGCTTCAAGCATTTGAATCCTGGAAACACGTGGATGGCACCGTGCGTTCGCGCTACATGCTCAAAGTAGCTGCTTTGTTGCGTCGTCGTAAATTCGAGTTTTCTGCATGGATGTGCTATGAGGCGGGTAAAACCTGGGCGGAGGCCGATGCAGATGTCGCCGAGGCGATTGACTTTTTGGAGTTCTATTCGCGCGAGATGATTCGGCTCAACGAGCGCCAGCCCTTGATTCGCATCTCAGGGGAAGACAATGAACTGCAATACATACCCCTTGGCGTGGGGATTGTCATTCCACCTTGGAATTTTCCGCTCGCCATTCTCGTTGGCATGACTTCTGCGGCGATCGTTTCGGGAAACACGGTGATCGTTAAGCCTGCAAGCACGACGCCTGTGATCGCGGCCAAGTTTTGCGAACTGCTCGAAGAGGCAGGCGTGCCGGCGGGTGTGTTCAACTTCTTGCCGGGTAGCGGCGGGGAGATCGGCGACTTTCTGGTTGCTCATCCGAAAACGCGGTTTATCAACTTTACCGGATCACGTGACGTCGGCGTGCACATCAACCAGCTGGCTTCGCAAATTCAACCGGGACAGATCTGGATCAAGCGCGTTGTCGCGGAAATGGGCGGCAAGGATGCGATTGTCATCGACAACGGCGTAGATGTAGAGGATGCCGCACTGACGATTGTGAACAGTGCTTTTGGCTTTGGGGGACAGAAGTGTTCGGCTTGCTCGCGTGCGATTATCCACACGGACTTGTACGATGCAGTGGCTAAGCGTGTCGCCGAGTTGGCCAAGGCGCTCACGGTTACGAAATCGTATGACGAGCATGCGCACGTCGGCCCGGTGGTTGACAAAAATGCGTATGAGAAGATTCTTGAATATATGGAGATTGGGAAACAAGAAGGTAAGCTGCTGTGCGGCGGAGAAAAGGCCGAGGGTAATGGACACTTCTTGCAACCAACGGTATTTGGTGATGTGCCGACAGAAGCCCGTTTGTCGCAAGAGGAGATTTTCGGACCTGTACTGGCGTTGACACGGGCGCAGACGTTCGAAGAGGCCATCGCTTCTGCGAACGCTACCGAGTACGGCTTGACTGGTTCTGTGTTCAGCCGAAATCGCGAGCACCTGGAATACGCGCGCAAGCACTTTCACGTAGGGAATCTCTACTTTAACCGTAAATGTACGGGTGCACTGGTAGGCGTACATCCGTTCGGCGGCTTTAACATGTCTGGAACGGATTCCAAGGCTGGTGGCCGCGACTACCTCTTACTGTTCATGCAAGCGAAAGTCATCTCTGAGAAGCTGTAATCCGTAACGGTTCACGCAAAAGATAGAGGGCAGATCAGCGTTTCTGATCTGCCCTCTTATCAGACGGAAAGGGGCGGCCCCTTGCGGCTTCCCACTAGGCGGTTGCGTCTTTGCCTGATATCCTACTCGGCGTGCACCGTGGATTCAAATCCAATCTTGTTATGGGTGCCGTCGCAGTATGGCTTTTTGCTGGACTGGCCACAGCGGCAAAGAGAGAACTTTTCTTTCTTGGTAAATGTATTGCCTTCTGCATCGACCAGGGTCACATCACCTTCGACGCGCAGTGGTCCGTTGTTGAACACAGTGATTTTAACGTCAGACACTGATGTCACCTCCTCAAGTATGTAGTGTTTTATCTCTTACATTGTATACAATAGCGTTTATACGCCGAGGAAGCCAATCGGCCGCCAACTACACGTTAGACAAAGGAGTTGTAGAAGTGCGTTATAACCGAATTCTCGTCAAACTAAGCGGTGGTGCAATCGCCGGAGAAGAAGGTTTCGGCTTTGACCACGAGCGCTTGGGGCATATCGCGGATGAGCTTTTGTCCGTCACGGCTCTCGGCATTGAAGTATGTGTGGTCATCGGCGGTGGCAATATTTTTCGCGGCAACATGGCAGATACTTGGGGCATTGAGCGTGTGGAAGCAGATAACATTGGCACACTCGCGACGGTCGTCAATAGCCTCATGTTGCGAGGTGTGCTCAAAGCTAAGACAGAACGCGAAGTTCGCGTGATGACCTCGGTGCCGATCAATGCAGTGGCCGAGCCTTATATTCGTCTACGCGCCATTCACCACCTTGAAAAAGGGTATATCGTCATTTTTGCCGGTGGCAACGGGCAACCCTATGTGACCACTGACTATCCTTCTGTGCAACGGGCGCTCGAGACGCGCAGTGAGGCGATCTTCGTCGCCAAGCACGGTGTCGATGGCGTCTTTGATAGCGACCCGCGTCATGAGAAATCGGCGCGTATGTATGCCACACTCACCTATAACGACGTTGTCCGAAACGATTTGCGCGTTATGGATCAATCCGCCATCATTCTAGCGCGAGACCATGGCCTCCCGTTGCACGTGTTTAACTTCGAGGAAAAAGGAACGATGCGTAGAATCTGCGATGGAGAGAATGTCGGCACGATGATTGCGCCTGATGTATTGACCACGCATGCTTGAGACCCATGACGCTTGGTCGTCATGTCCGCCTAAAATTCTGATAAATAGGCTTCTTTCTGACTCTCTGCCGGTGTATAATCAGTCTCATAGACGGTAAGCATGGTGCTGTCGCACCACCGTCTGCGCCGTTATTCTGAGATGGTTGCTTAAGGAGAGAGAACAATGGAGAGAGAACGGCAGACCTGTGCCTTATGCGGCAAGGATTTGGTCACCCTAGAGAAAGAGACGCCACCTCTGGCTGAGGCACTTGCAATCGAAGGCGCCGGCAGCGTTTGTTCGGACTGTTACGAGGAGCTTGCTCGCAACAAGGCCTGGCATAATTTAGCGTAAATGCAATGTTGGGCGCCCGAGTTGGGCGCCCATTTGTCTGACTTAGCAGGCAGTGGTCGTGTTAGCCACATAGCCGGGAACCAAGAGGAAGAACAACACGAAGATGATTAAGAACACCACAGCCCAGCGAGTATAGCCTCCAAAAGCACCGTACATGAAAAGCCCTCCTTCTGTTCGTAGCCTCCACAGATGTGGTAGGCACTATTACATAATGCAGGCACATCGAAAAGTGTATGGACTCTTGCCCCGGGTTTTCCCAAATCATGTTTCGGACATTCTGTCATTTTGAACGGCGATTCGTGATAAGATAGGCTAGTTCATATAGACGATTTTGCTCGTTGGAAGGGACGCTAGTCATGCAGCATTTGTCATTCAGTCGCTTGTCTTTGTTGGATACGTGCGGACTCCGTTTTTACTTTGAATATGTACAGGAACTGCCTCCCGAGGATCCGGTGCCTATGTACCACGCTCGCTTTGGGACGTTACTTCACAGCTTGTACGAATCCCATGCGTTAAGCCAGGGTGGGGAGTCATACGAAGAACTGAAGATGCGCTACGATCAGGCTTATCCGGAACTCGTCGGGCTATTTCCAAGTCGCGAAGAGGCCGTGACTTTTTATAAGAATGGCCTGCGAGCAATCGCGCGTTTTAGCCGTTATGTCGTTTCTGATGTGGTCGCTTCCGAGCGCGAATTTATTGTGGAAATCGCGCCAGGGGTACCGCCTGTAAAAGGCTTCATTGACCGCCTACTGCACACTGATGATCACGGGTATATGGTGGCCGACCTAAAGACTGGCAAAGTCTTTAACGGTCGCGACCGCCGTAAGTTTCGGCAATTGGCGATTTATTCGCTGGCTTGCGAGAATCTGTATGGGAAACCGGCTGCGAGTGGGTATTTTGACTTTGTTGTGCACGGCGAACGCGCGTGGGTTGATATATCTGAACAAGATCGCGGTGAGGCTCGCGCATGGGTAACGCAAAAATGGGAACAGATTGACCGTGAAGATTTTCAGCCACACTATTCTCCCGGGTTTTGTCGAACCTATTGTCCGTTTCGCTCGCGCTGTCCAGAATTTGCGGCTCGCGAAGCACAGCGTCAAAGTGCGCCGACGCGTGCGTAGACAGTCGTTTTACAGGGAGGTTCCCTATGCAACTGACAGATCTGCTTGGTTGTCGCTATCCGATTGTGCAAGGCGGGTTGGCTTATGTGGGTAACGGCCTTCTGGCAGGTGCCATCTCGGCCGCTGGTGGCTTTGGCCAGATTGGTAGCGCCGGTCGAAGTCTAGGGCAGCTCGCGCAAGAATTGACTGTGGCGAGGCGTCGAGCGAACGGTGCGCCGATTGGTGTGAACCTGCCGCTTAGCGAACATGCAGATAGAGAAGCGTACGTCAGGTTTATCGAAGAACATGCGTCCGAATTGCGGGCAGTGAGTCTTTCAGCCGGCAATCCGCGCCCCTATATCGAGCGTTTGCAGGCGTGTGGCTTGTGCGTGATGGTCCTCGTCTCGACCCCTGATCAGGCGCAAAAGGCGCAATCCGCAGGCGCTGACATCTTGGTTGCGGAAGGCTACGAAGCAGGCGGGCATAACGGGCCTTCAGAGATCACCACTTTTGCGCTCATCCCACAGGTGGCGCGTGCCGTCTCGATTCCGGTAGTGGCAGCCGGCGGTATCGCAAGTGGAGAAGGTATCGCGGCTGCCCTCAGTTTAGGCGCACAGGGCGTGCAGATGGGTACGCGTTTCGTGGCTACCATAGAGTGTGAGGCACACGATGCGTACAAGCGAGCGCTCATCGCTAGGGGGAGTGCAGACACGCGAATCATCGAGCGTAGCGTAGGCCGTGTCACCCGGGTGCTGCAGTCGCCATACGTCGAGCGTATTCTTGAGCTCGAGAGCCATTCTCCAGACTGGGAAACGCTGTACCCGTATGTACGTGGAGAACGGAATCGGCTGGCGGCCATAGAAGGCGTGACTGATGAGGGGTGGCTCAACTGCGGTCAAGGGGTAGGGTTGATAGAAGACGTTGTGACTGTTGAGGAGCTCATGCAGCGTTTGGTCAAGCAAGCGACTAGCGCGCTCCGTGACGCTCAGATTCGCGGTGCGGCGTTTGCGTAGGTGTGTCTGAGTCCTCCTTTTATCGGGGGTCGGGGGTCGGGGGTGAGGCGGTGAAAAGCGGGTTAACACGCAGGCGCTCTATCGTGCTTGTGCTGATCGGCATTTTTGTCATACTCGTAGGGGCCTTTTGCGCCGTACTGCTACAGGCTAGTCGGAGTTTGTCGCACCTTGCCCAGGAAGCCAAGTGGATGATTCACGTCAACGGCGTGGAGGTGAGTCCGTATCACGATTCACAAGGAGGGGAGCACAGCCCGTCAGCCAGTCGTTTGCTCGAAGGCCGTTATACACTAAGACCTGGCCAATCACTTGCGGTCACTTTGCCGATCGGGGATTTGACGGTGGTTCCCGGGCGGGGAAGGCAAGTTCTGGTGTCCGTCACGCTTTCTGGCCATTCGGTAACAACTGACAAAGCGCAAGCCTATCTACGCAAAACGCTGCTCATGCCGACGACGACTGACAGTCAGCTCTTTGCGCTTGGACTCGGATTGCCAGGTATGGGCGGGTCACTCAGCGGGGTGCACATGATAGTCACAGTGCCGGCGGGACTGAAGGCCTCCTTCACGGATCATCTAGGCAGTGTGCGCATTGTCGGAGGGATATACGATTCGCTCGCGGTGACCGATCATGTAGGCAACGTCAATGTGACGGCTCAGGTCACGCATACGATGAGAGTATCCGACAATTTGGGCAACATTCGAGTGCTATGTATCCCTGGGACGCAGACTCGGATAACGGATAATATGGGGAATATCGATATGACTTTCACGGCTGGCCGTACATGGCACATCCGGGCCCGCACGAATCTCGGTGAGATCGTCAATGACGACACACATGACCTTACGTTAGTGAAAAGTTCGGGAAGCCTCGCTGCAACGCCCGTCACAGTTCTCGATAATATGGGTAATATCACGCTCAGACAGCTAACTCATCGGTGAGGGCGTGTCAGACAGAGGCTCTCACCGATGGCTTGTGCCTAGTGCGCAGAGACGTGGCCATGTGTGAATTCTTCGTCAAGCACGGTGTTGCACCCCAGGCATACGTACTGGTAGAACACATGCAGGGGTTGGGCGGCTGTGGTCATGCCTTTACGGATCATGACAGTGTTGTCGAGTTCGAGAATCTTTTCTTCACGAAAGAGCGTGCCACCACAATGAGTGCAAACGACAGCTTCTGTTTTTCCGGCCATTGGGTACTGAACCTCCTTCACATACACGTTGCGCGTGCTGTATGTCCTTAGTATACCACGGATGAGATAGCCCTTCGAAAATAGCCTATACCGGCTCTAGGTCTATACAGGCAAATCATTGCATTGCAGGTGATTTTCAGCGCATGGCGAGCATGGGAGGCACAGTGTATACTAGAGTCTATGAATACACCGCACGAGATGTGTCCACAGGGAAGAGACAGCGTACGGACGCGCATCGTCATCTTGTCTGCAGGCGTGGCGCAAATCGTGGACGAAGGTCGCTTGGGCTATGGACAGCAAGGAATACCGGAGGCCATGCCGTTCGATCTTTTCTCCGCGCGTTTGGCATGGAGTTTGCTCCCGTCTGTCCGTCAGGTACGTCCGTGGTGGATTGAAGTGGGCCTCACGCCGTCGTTTTCCTTCACAGCGGACAAGCCACTGTGGGTAAGTGTAGCCGGTGGGGCCAGAACGATTATGATCGGGAGTCACCAAGTGGCCAAGGGCGAACCTGTGCAGGCGGCGCGCTTTTACCTGACCGCTGGTACACCTTTGCTTCTTGGTCCGGCGCGCACAGGGACTTGTTCCTACGTAGCCGTGGCAGGTGCATGGGCTGGAGGATCTGTGCTCGGCAGCGTATCTACGATAGTGGGCGTAGGATTGTCTGGACTCGCGGGTCGCAGACTCGTGCCTCATGATGAGATTTTTGTGCAGTCGGTGGCTACCGCGGCTGGGGCGCGCGTACGACATATCCGTTATGCACTGCGTGGTACTTGGTCTGATTTTTCTCAAGATGTGCGCGTACAGCCGCTTCTTCGCTATAGTAAAGGGCCGGAGCACGAGGCGATTGTGCGTGCCCAGGGCCTGTCGGAGCGGTCGCAAATGGTGGCCGAGGTGACTAGTCAGCTTGATCGACAAGGTATTCGACTACGGACGCAAAGTGGTTTTCAAAAAGCTTGGCCTGAGTTGCCGGCATCCAGTCCTACTGCGCATGGTCTGATTCAGTGGCCTGCAGGCGGCGACCCAATCATTTTGGGGCCAGACAGGCAAACCGTGGGCGGATATCCGCGATTAGGGACGATTATCGCGGCCGATCGCATGCGTCTGGGCTCCTTGCGGCCAGGGCAAACTATTCATTTGGTTTGTGTCGAGCGAACAACAGCCGTACGAGCATACGAGGCTCTTTTGGCGCAGATGCGAAACTTTATCAGTATGTTTTATGCAAGTGGCGAGGCGGAGGGACAACATGGAACGTAAAATCAAAGATTGGATGTTCGTCTCGATCGCGTTGTTATTCGCCGAGATTGGACGATTGCTAGGCGGAGACTTTCACTGGCATATGGCGGAGCACACGCTAGATGGTGTGGCGATCCTCTTGTTGCTTGTCATGATCGCTCGCTATATCGCCATCAAGTGGCGGCGCTAAGGATGTGCGTAGTCAACTCTTCGCCTTCTCGGTAGGGGCAGGGGCAGGGGTTGACTGGTTGTGGTACACTGAGGTTGACTGACTGGTCGGTCAATAACTTGAGGGGGACTCGTGATGGGGCAATTAGTCGAAGTGACGATCGAATCTGGTGTCGCCGTAGTAGCGATCGCCAATCCACCCATGAACGTTATGAACCAAGCTGTGGGTGCCGAGTTGCTCGATGCATTCCGTTCTTTGGAGCATGCGGATGACGTTGTGGTTGTCGTACTTTGTGGCAAAGGTGAACGCGCTTTCATGGCAGGGGCGGACATTAAGGAGTTTCCGCGTGCGCTTGGACAACCAGGCGCCGCTTTCGCGCTTGCCCAAGGGCTTCACGCTTTGATGGATTGCATCGATCATTTCCCCAAACCGGTGATTGCGGCATTACACGGTTTTGTTCTCGGTGGCGGTATGGAGCTCGCTTTGGCGTGCGACTTGCGCGTGTGTGAAGAAGGGACCAAACTTGGGCTTCCAGAGATAAACCTCGGCATTTTTCCTGGCGCAGGCGGGACGCAGCGCTTGCCGCGACTGATCGGTGAAGCGCGTGCCAAGGAAATGATGTTTACAGGCACGCCGGTGACTGCGCAGTGGGCGTTGCAAAGTGGCCTTGTCAATCGCGTCGTGCCGACAGGCCAAGCGCTTGTCGCGGCTCGCGAGTTGGCCAGTGAGATTGCGGGCAAGAGTTTGCCAGCGCTGTCTCGGATCAAGCAAGCGGTTGACGAAGGGTCTGAAGCTACACTCGCAGTCGGCACCTGGCTTGAAGCGCGTCTGTTTGACGAAGTGTT
Organism: Bacillota bacterium; assembly: GCA_026627345.1. GTDB lineage: Bacteria > Bacillota > Bacilli > Alicyclobacillales > SLC66 > JAPNUJ01. The sequence continues at coordinate 15,852 of JAPNUP010000047.1, forward strand.
TCAAACCTCTGACAGTCGCGAAGGCGTGACAGCTTTCATAGAGAAGCGCCAAGCGCACTTTACGAATCGCTGAGGAAAGAAGGAGTTCATGATGTCTGAAAAGCGACTCGATGAACATCTGCGGACGTCGGTTCGCCTGCATCCGGATCACATCGCCTATCATTTCGATGGACGCGATGTGTCCTATCAGGAACTCGGCGAACAAGTAGAGCATGCAGCAGGGTACCTGAGTGCCCAAGGAGCGGTTAAAGGACAAGGACTGGCCATTCTTCTTCCCAACTCCGATGCCTTCGTTATCCTGTATGAAGCAGCGTTGCGACTCGGTATGTACGTTGTCCCCATGAATCCACTATATACGCCTGAGGAACTGCAATACATGTTGATGGACAGCGATGTGCAGTGGATCGCAGGCGCACGTCCATTGATGCAATTTGCCCCGCTTTTGCAGGCGAAGGTGCCCGGCATCAACCTCATCGCGGTGGGCGACGGGGAAGAACCACTTGCCGCGGGCGTTGTTGACTATCGGGATATCATGTCGTCCACCTGGCCTGAAGCCAAGTTGCCCGGCGCCGTTTCAGAGGATGATACAGCCGTTATTTTATATACATCCGGCACGACAGGTAAGCCTAAGGGTGCTATGTTGACCCATCGCAACCTTTGTACCAATGCTGAGATTATCGGCGACTATTTGAATTATTCAGGCACTGATCGGGTACTCGCGGTTTTGCCGATGTTTCACGTGTTTTGTCTGTCTGTGTGTCTACATGCTTCCATTTACCGTGGTGCGCAAGTCGTCATTCTTCCCCGATTCAGTCCTTCCGAAGTGTTGCGTGTGATTGAAGAGAAACGCATCACCATCTTTCTCGGTGTTCCGACGATGTACAATTTTCTCCTTCGCACAGCAGGTGAGCAAAAGGTCGATACGCGTTCCTTACGGCTTTGCATCTCCGGTGGCGCTGCGATGCCAGTGGCGCTTATGGAAGCGTTCGAGAAGCACTTTGCGGTGCGCATCTTGGAAGGCTACGGCTTGTCCGAAGCTTCTCCTGTGACGGCATTTGCGCCAGTCGACGGTCGGGAACGGAAATCCGGTTCGATCGGCGTGACATTGCCCGGACTCGAACAGCGTGTGGTCGACGATCAGGACGAGGAACTGCCTGTTGGGGAAGTCGGAGAGCTTGTCGTACGTGGGCCTAGCGTGATGAAAGGTTACTGGCGTCGCCCAGAAGAGACGGCAGCGACATTGCGCGGTGGTTGGCTTCATACTGGCGACCTTGCGCGGATGGACGAAGATGGTTACTTCTATATTGTCGATCGCAAGAAAGACATGATTATCGTCGGTGGATTCAATGTGTATCCGCGGGAAATCGAAGAGTTGCTGTATGCGCATCCGGGAATCGCGGAAGCCGCAGTAATCGGTATGCCTGATGAAGCCTACGGGGAGCAGGTTGTCGCCTGCGTCGTTGTGCGCGATGCAAATTTGACTGAAGAAAGCGTCAAAGCGTATTGCGAAGCGCATTTGGTCAAGTACAAACGCCCGGCGCAAGTTCGCTTTTTCGAGGAACTGCCAAAGAATCAGACAGGTAAGGTGTTGCACCGTGCCCTCCGCGAAAGGATACAAGCAGTCTGATCGAATTTTGCCATGACACGGGTATCAGCTCGTCTCGAATCGTCCCTGACGTCCGATCGAGACGTGGTCAAGGTGGTCGTCGCTTGCAGGGAGGCGACGACCTTTTTCTGTGCGCTAGCCCTGTACTGTGGTATACTTGCTTTAAAGCAACATTTGGGTGTCTTTCTTGCTGGAGGTGAATTCCCGGCGAAATGCCGCGCGACGAACGAGACAGACGGTAGCATGGCGTTGTTGCTTCACCATCTACGGGAAGAATCAACGCTGCGTCGTTATTCTGGCCATTGTTCGCAACGGATGCGGTTACCAGGGAACGTGTGCAACTTACGACCAATGAGTTTCTTGATTTGATTTGGGCCTTATTGTTGGTACTGATTAACGGTTTTTTTGTAGCAGTTGAGTTTGCCATTGTGCGTGCCCGAAGAACCCGGATCGAGCAGTATGTGCAGCAAGGGAGCAAGCGGGCTCGGTATGCGCTCATGGTGATTCAGTCCATAGACGGATACTTGTCGGCGACACAACTCGGCATCACCTTAGCCTCATTGGGCTTGGGTTGGACGGCGCAACGGTCGATTGCGCCACTTTTGTATACCCTTTTCACGACGAATCACGGTGGGAGCCATCCATTTCTCGGCGCTTTGTCAGCGGTTCTGGCGTTTCTTCTCGTCACCTTTGTCCAGATTGTGTTTGGTGAGTTAGCGCCAAAGTCGTTGGCGATCGCCGGTGCTGAAGCGTGGCTGATGGCAACCGCCTTACCCTTGCGCACTTTTTACAAGGTGATGTTTCCGGCTATCTGGGTCTTGAATGTATCTGCCATCGGTGTCCTGAAGCTGATGCGAGTGCCGCTTTATTCCGGGCAAGATCTGGCCCATTCCGAAGAAGAACTGCGCATGCTCGTATCACAGAGTCACGAGAGTGGCGTAATCGATGAGGCTGAGCGAGATCTGTTTGATAATGTCTTTACGTTCGGCGATCGCGTAGCTCGTGAGATTATGGTGCCACGAACCGATATGGTCTGTCTATTTACGGATCAGACCCTCGCCGAGTGTCTGGAGATCATCGAGCAAGATCGGCACACGCGGTTTCCCTTCTGTGAAGATGATAAAGACCATGTGGTCGGTATGATTCATAGCAAAGACTTATTTAGTTTTGCCCTTCGGGAAAGAGCGGATGGGAGCGTCTTACTCGGCTCTGTGGCAAGTGTCGCACGTAAGCTGGTATCTGTTCCAGAGGCTATGGGTATCGACGAGGTATTGAAGATGCTCCAGCGTGAACGTTCAGGGTTGGCTATTGTCATCGATGAATACGGTGGTACTGCCGGGATGGTCACGCTAGAAGATGTGCTGGAAGAATTAGTCGGAGAGATTCAAGATGAGTTTGATGAAGAGCGTCCTCCAGTGGAGGAACTGGATGGTTACCTCTCGATCGATGCACGCCTTTTGATTGAGGAGGTCAACGAACAGTTCGGTTTTACCCTATCCGATGAAGAAGTGGACACCGTCGGCGGCTGGGTGTATGCGCAATTGACCGAGGGGCTTCGGACAGGGCTTACGGTTGAGCATCAAGGCGCGCGATTCGTCGTTGCGGAGACAGACAATTTGCGGATCACAAGGTTGCACTTGTATCTTCCCGTCCTAGGGGAAGTCGGTGAAGAAAGTGCGGAGTAATTATGTTAGAATCAAAGGGATAAGCAAGGGTGGGGATGGCGATGAGTGATAAGGTGGCGATTCGCTTCCAGCCCCAGCGTGCAGAGATTGCCGTTGAACGCGGACAAAGTGTACTAGATGCCGCTCTGAGTGGTAAAGTAATCATCTCCCATAAGTGTGGTGGACATGGTTCCTGTGGCACCTGCAAGGTGCACGTGGACAGCAAGACTAGCTTACATCCGCATACGAAATTGGAACTACGACACCTGACTGATGTCAGACTCGCACAAGGGTATCGACTGGCATGCCAGTGTGTATTGACTGGTCCTGCTACGGTAACCGTGCCTGAAGATCCGTTACGGCGCGTCGTACGCGAGTTGCTAGCTGCGGAGCGCAGTGAACGCACCACACCAGAGTTGGCGGTAGAGTGGGATCATGAGGAAAAGCCGGCACCCGATTTCTCTGTTTAGTTGGGGTTAGAAGGATAGTGACAAACGGATGGCCAGATGCGATGATCGTTGCATCTGGCCATCCGTTTGTGCGATCAGGACTCTGTCTGGGCAAGCGTGTTCATAATCGAGGAGACGTAAGACTGGGTCTCAGGGTAAGGAGGGATACCTCCGTAAGTCGTGACAGCACCGGGTCCTGCATTATAAGCGGCTAGCGCCAAAGGTACGTTACCGTTGTACTGCTTGAGCATCTGGCTGAGATATGACATGCCGCCACGCAAGTTTTGCGCTGGATCATAAGGGTCAGTGACACCTAGCGACGACGCTGTTTCAGGCATCAACTGCATGAGGCCCATGGCTCCGGAGCTCGAGTGCGCCGTTGGCGAGAAGCCGGACTCTTGTTTGACGACTGCAGTGACTAATGCAGGACTGAGTCCATAACTCGGTGCCATCGACTGAATCATCGACTGGATATTCGCAGGCGTTGCCGATAGCGTGTCGGTGGTCACATCAGGCGTTGACGGAGTTTGCGCGCCTGCATTAGCTGCTGCGATACTTTCCGTAGGAGTCGCTGACGCGTTGGTCAAGGCGGTCACTGGGCTCTGAGGGGATTGAAACCCCATCGCGGCGCTGATGTACGCGGACAAGGCAGCCAACGAGTTTCCGGTGGGAGATGTGGATGTCAGTGAACTGCCCGTAAGGTCGGACGGGAGCGCTGATAGACCGAGCGTATTTTCAGCGAGGGGGTCTAGTGCGCTAATGCTGTTTTCGCTAGAACTACCTCCGAGCAACGAATTGCTTGTCCCCAACGGATCGAGACTGTTCGCGGATGAGTTGCTGCCAAGCAGACTGTCCAGAGCTGCCGATTCTTCGAGCTGTGCGTATGCCGCAAGTAGCTGTGCGGACGCGGTGGAGCTAGCTGTGCTCGGAGTAGTAGCCGGGGGTGTCGCGGCTTGTGTGGATTGGAGGACGCCGGCAAAAGTCGTAGGGTCTGTTGCAAGGCTTGCGCCCACTTGCCCTGGCTGCGTGGAAAAAGGCCGGGTCTGTGCCGGGGCTTGTCTTGCAATCGTCATATCAATAGGTTGCACGCTAGAAACCTCACTTGTTGGTAGCTATCGATTTTCGCACTAGATGACGCTAACAGTGTAGCAGATTGTACGTGGATCCACTAGTCACAGGCGTTGTCCACCGGACGCTTCAGGGACCGTACAAGCAGTTGGCAAAGTGGCGTTGCCAGTGTTTCCAAGCGCTTTTTACTATCGTCAATCAGCGTCATGTACAGGACCTCATGAATGGCGCCGAGCCATGCATAGGCGGTTAACTCCACATCGAGCGGACAGATCGATCCGTCGTCGACAGCTGCCTGCAAATGGCGGGCAATCACTTTCGCGAACGCCTGATGCGCAGCACGGACTTGACGATCAAACGCTCGCCCCAACCCGCTTGCCTCCACGAATAGCAATCGCGTGGCTTTTTCATGCTTCGACAACGTGGCGAGCACAGTCTGCAGTGCACTCTCTACCTTGTCAAGCGCACCTTCACTGCGATCAATCGCGCCTTCAGCATCATTGACAAGGCGCTCGACCAGCGTGTGCAGTAGCGACTCGAAGATCGCGTGTTTACTTGGGAAATGGAAATAAAAGGCACCCTTTGAGGTGTCGGAGGTACGAGCGATGTCGTCCACAAGCGCGTCGTTATAGCCTTTATCGGCAAACACTTCTAGGGCCGCCTCAATGATGCGTTGCCGCGTTCCCTCCTTGTCCCGTGCGCGCATCCCCACACCTCCTTCTTTTGCCTAGCTAGCGTACGACGTATTCATATCCGCAACGTTCAAAGGCTGCGCACACTTCATCAATATGGGCTTGATTGCGTGTTTCAAGCGACAACTGCACTTCGACATTGCCGAGCACAAGCGCCTGACTGAGCCGATGATGCTCGATCGACACGATATTGGCGCCGCACTCAGCGACCGTTTTCACTAGTCCGGATAATGCGCCTGGGCGATCCGGAAGCGTGGTGACAAACCGTACATGGCGGCCGGCTGCGACCAAGCCATGCTCGATAATGCGTGATAGCAGTCCCACATCGATATTGCCCCCTGACAGGACGACTGCCACTTTCTTGTCCGCAATCGGAAGTCGTTTCGCAATCACAGCCGCCACCGCCGCGGCACTTGCGCCTTCGCTGACCATCTTGCAGCGCTCAAGCAAAATGACCATGGCGCGGGCGATCTCTTCATCTTCGACAGTGATCACATCGTCAATGAGCGTAGACACCGTTTCCCATGTCAGCCGACCGGGGCGTTTGACCGCGATCCCGTCAGCAATCGTTGAGACAGACGGCAGTTCAGTGAGCACTTGCTGATCCAGGGAGGCCCGAAAGCAGGCTGCCCCTGCAGCCTCGACACCGTAAACGCGGATGTCCTTGCGTATGCTTTTGGCGGCAATCGCGATGCCAGAGATCAGACCTCCGCCCCCAATGGGCGCGACGATCGCGTCGAGATCCGGCAACTGTTCGAGTAACTCAAGGCCGATCGTTCCTTGACCGGCGATGACTTGGGGATCGTCAAACGCATGGATAAAGGTCATGCCTGTCTGCGCTTGTAGCTCTTGTGCGCGATCAAAGGCGGCATCGAAGTTTTCGCCGTATAGCAAAACATCGGCTCCGTAGCCTCGAGTCGCCTGCACTTTCGATAAAGAGGCGGCAGCGGGCATGACGATCTTGCAAGGAATGCCGAGCATGCGCGCTGCATAAGCCACGCCTTGCGCGTGGTTGCCGGCTGAGGCTGCGATGACCCCCGCCGCCCGCGCTGCTGGATCGAGGGACGTCAACTTCGTGTACGCTCCGCGAATCTTGAACGAACCCGTGCGTTGGAGATTCTCCATTTTCAAAAAAATCTCATTGCCCGCCAGTCGGCTGAGTGTAGTAGAGTGATCGAGCGGGGTGACTTCGCAGATCCCGCGAAGTGTTGTACGTGCGGTTTCGATGTCAGATAAGCTTGTAATCACGCATTTGCCTCCAAAGTGGTTATGATGGTCTTTGCCTCCGACGTACTCTGTGTTACATTGTAACAAATACAAGCGTGGGAAGGGAGGGACGGCGGTGTCTGACAGCAAGAATCTGGATGATTTGCAGAAGATTCCAGGTGACAAGGTGCGCCGGCTTGTTCGACCGCATCTATTGGCGCTTCGTCCCTATGTGCCTGGGCGCCCGGCAGCGGATGTGATGAGGGAGTTTGGACTATCGGAAGTGGTAAAGCTTGCTTCCAATGAAAATCCAGCCGGCCCTTCACCTAAGGCGATTGCAGCGATTGAGCGTCTGCTGCCTGAACTGCATCTGTATCCGGACGGCGCGGGTCAGGATGTGCGCGGCGCGATCGCCCAACACGTGGATCTGACAGCTGAGCACGTGTTTATCGGCAACGGCTCAGATGAAGTGATCAAACTCATTATGGAGACCTTCCTTGATGCAGGAGACGAGCTACTGGTTCCGTTTCCATCCTTTATGTCCTACACGTCGAGCGCAGCCATGGTGAATGCTAGGCTCGTACAGGTTCCACTTCAGGAAGATTTTCAGTATAATCTGAATGACATGGTGGAGCGTGTTACGCCGCGTACGAAAGTCATTGTCCTATGCACGCCAAACAATCCGACGGGTACTTGGCTAACGCATACGCAGGTTGCGGAATTTTTGCAACGCATACCGGACCGGGTCTTGGTGGTCATCGATGAGGCGTATCTAGAGTACGTGGATACAGCTGACCGGTTGGACAGTCTGCAGTTCATCCGCGAAGGGCGAGCTGTGATCAGTCTGCGCACGTTTTCGAAAATGTACGGCTTGGCTGGACTGCGACTAGGCTACGCATTGGCTGATCCGTCCGTTTTGGCGTATTTGCAACAAGTGCGTTTACCATTCAATGTGAACGCCGTAGCACAAGCCGGCTGCGCGGCTGCTTTGGCAGACGACGAGCATGTCGCACGCTCGCGGGCGCTAAACGCTGCTGGTCGGGCACAATACCATGTCGGACTCGGGCGTCTTGGCATATCGTATATACCCACGCAAGGAAATTTTCTGCTAGCGCGAGTCGGTGACGGGCAGGCTGTATTTGAAGCGCTCATGCGGCGCGGTGTAATTGTTCGCGCAGGGTTTGCAGGGCTCACTGAATATATCCGTATCAGCATTGGCACCAAGGAGCAAAACGAGCGATGCCTTGAGGCGCTCGCTACGCTTTGCTGACGTTCACAAATTTGTCATACAGAGACGCCATAGGCGCTTAGACCAGTTTAGGGAGAGATAGAGGATGGCTGAAGATCGCATGAATGAGTTGCGCGCAGAACTAGACATTATCAATAGTGAATTGTTGCAATTGCTCAGTCGCCGTGCTGATGTCGTGGAGCGCATTGGTCATATCAAACACGCGCGCGGGATCACGATGTATGATCCGGAGCGCGAGAAAGAACAACTTGAGCGACTCGTGCAAGAAAATCCAGGGCCATTTCCGGATGCAGCGATTCGCCACTTGTTCAAACAGATTTTTCAAGCCTCTCTCGGATTGGAAGAGCAGCAGCGTAAACTGCTCGTGAGTCGCGCGCGTTCGACGACGGACACAGTCGTGACTATTCGCGGGATCGAAATCGGTGGCGGTAAACCGATCATTGTGGCTGGACCTTGCTCGGTGGAAACGCCGGAGCAGATGGAGAAAGTCGGCGCTGAGATGCGCGCGCAAGGTATCACGCTTGTACGGGGTGGAGCGTTTAAACCGCGCACCTCGCCGTATGATTTCCAAGGTCTCGGTGAACCGGGCTTAAAGTTGCTGAAGCAAACGGCGCAGAAGTACGGTTTCTCGACGATTTCGGAGATTATGAATCCGGCTGATGTGGAGATGGCCATTCAGTACATCGACGTCATTCAAGTCGGTGCTCGCAACATGCAGAATTTTGACTTGTTAAAAGCGGTTGGTAGCACGCGCGTGCCTATTTTGCTGAAACGCGGCTTGGCCGCTACAATTGAAGAACTCATTTATGCGGCTGAGTATATTGCGGCAGCAGGTAACGAACGAATCATCTTGTGTGAGCGCGGTATTCGCACGTATGAGAAAGCGACTCGTAACACGCTCGATATCTCCGCCGTGCCGATTCTGAAGCAAGAAACCCATCTGCCGGTGTTAGTAGACGTCACGCATTCCACTGGACGCAAAGATATCATGATGCCCGTCGCCAAAGCGGCGCTGGCCGTTGGCGCAGACGGTGTGATGGTCGAAGTGCATCCAGAGCCGAGTGTGGCTCTGTCTGACAGCAAGCAGCAGATGAATTTTGCGGAATTCGAGTCCTTTATGAATGCGTTGCGCGTTTCTGGCTACATTCCGGCGCTTGAGTCAGTAGGCAAATAGGCGAGGTATTTCTACTGTAAGATGTGTAACGAAGCCAAGGGTCTTCCATTTGGAAGATCCTTGGCTTTGTTGAGGTTTTGTAATGATTCGTGATTTCAAGCGATTCTTTACAGATCCTTAACAGAACATCGCTACACTTTAGAAAAGCAGAAAAAATGAGGAGGATGTTGTCGTGAGTGACAGTGCGTTGTCCGTTTTAGACAGACAGCCTGTGCGGTCGCAACAGAATCGGGCGGAGGCCGCCAAGGAGGAAATCCAAGAGATGCCTGTCTTGCGGAACTCCCGAGGGATGACGGCAGGGGATACCCGCGAAAAAGCGGAAACTTTATGCGCGGTGTCTGTCCGTGATCTATCGGCCTACTACGGCTCGAAGCAGGTCCTGCGCGGCGTGTCCGCACACTTTTCGCAAAACGCGATAACCGCACTGATTGGGCCATCCGGATGTGGGAAGACGACCTTCTTGCGCACCCTCAATAAAATGAGCGACACAGTGCCCGGCTTTCGCGCCACTGGCCAGATCGAGGTGCTGGGCCAAAATGTGAATCGCATCAGTGATGTGGAAGGGTTTCGGCGATCAGTCGGGATGCTGTTTCAAAGACCGAACGTCTTTCCTATGTCGATCATGGATAATCTGACGCTGGCACTGAAATTATTCGGCGTCAAGCGGCGTGAGCGCGAAGAGATTGCAAAGGAAAAATTGCGTGAAGTGGGGCTTTGGGAGGATCTGAAAGACCGCTTGTCGCATGCTCCTTCTGCTTTGTCTGGAGGGCAACAGCAGCGGCTGTGTCTGGCGCGGGCACTGACTGTGGAACCGCAAGTGCTGTTGCTCGATGAACCAGCGTCCGCGCTTGACCCGAAATCTACGCGGTTGTTAGAGGATTTGTTTGTTCGGTTATCTTCGCGCATGAGTTTGGTACTTGTCACGCACAATTTGGCGCAAGCCAAGCGCATCGCCCATCAGACTGCGTTTTTAGAGGCTGGGGAACTAGTAGAATTTGCGGACACAGAGACGCTGTTTCACTTCCCTGTCGACGAACGCACGCAAATCTATGTGCAAGAGCAAATTGGCTGATCGCCTAAGAGAGCGAGAGGCCTGTGTCCGCTACTGGGACACAGGCCTCTCGCTCTTGCGCAAACGAACGAGCCAACCATTTACCAGATGGCTGGCTCGCGCTTATGGACGGGGAGGTCCTGCCATACAACAAGTTGGCTGTCATGATTGCTGTTTTTGTTGCATGTCGCAAAGTCATCATGGCAAACCAATCTTAAAATTATCTTGAGGTTTAGACATGGCTACGCAATTGAACTGTAAAGAGAATGTAAAGATACATCTTCATACGACCTTTACGCAAAGATCACGATGTTTACAATTGCGCCATATCACCTTTACATGCGTCTAGTACCCTATGACTGTGATCAATAAAACTCTGGGGGTAAACCACAATTGAAGAAGACTACTAAAGGTGCACTGCTTGCAGTCGCAGCAACGCTTTCGGTTAGCGTCATCGCTCTCGGACAGGGGCAGGGGCAGAGTGCACATACAATGGCGCAGTCAGCGGCCCACCAAGCGAAGTCGGCGAGCAAAGCGATTGATTTGCAAGAGACAGGATCGACGCTGCTTTGGCCGTTATTTCAGCTTTGGGTGCCGGCATACAAACACGTGGCGTCAAACGTTTTTCTCACACCATCGGGCACAGGCAGTGGCGTAGGCATCGCTGAAGCCACGCAAGGGGTGGTACAAATCGGCGCTTCGGACGCCTATATGAGCAGTGGACAGTTGGCGCAAACGCCAGGCATGTTAAATATTCCACTGGCGATATCGGCGCAACAGATCATGTATAAGATTCCTGGCATTAAGGCGAGCACACACCTTCATCTCACCGGCAACGTGATCGCGCTCATGTACATGGGCAAAATCAAATACTGGAACGCACCTCAGGTTCAACGTTTGAATAAAGGCCTGAAGCTGCCACATCTGGCGATCGTGCCGATCCATCGACACGACGGCAGCGGAGACACCTTCTTATTCACACAGTTTATGACTGACACGAATGCCGCATGGGCCAATCCCACCACGGGGGTCGGCTACGGGACTAGTGTCAGCTGGCCGGCAGTGCCAGGGGCGCTCGACGGCGTCGGTAACAGTGGGGTGGTGCAGATCGCGGCACGTACGCCTGGGAGTATTGCGTATGTCGGAATCAGCTGGTTGAACAATGCCCTGAAAGACGGCATGGGTGAAGCCATGCTACAAAATCGGGCTGGTCGTTTTCTCCTTCCGGATCATGCCACGATCAGTGCAGCAGCGGATAAAATGACTGCTAAAACACCAAGAGACGAGCGCATTTCTCTGATCTATGCGCCGGGGCCTAACTCCTATCCGATCATCAACTATGAGTACGCGATCGTCAAGGAAACGCAAGCGAATGTGCAGACAGCTTCAGCGGTGAAAAATCTCTTGCTGTGGGCAATTTCTCCGAAAGGCGGCAATCAGGCGTCTTTCATGGGGCAAGTGCATTTCTTGCCGCTTCCGGCTTCGATCTTCCCGCTTAGCAAAGCGCAAATCGAGAAAATTCACTGAGGCTTGGTCCAGTGCGATTAGAAGGAGAGATCATGTGAAAATATCGCGCCTGTTTGGCCGAGTATTTTACGGGACTACTGGCTTTGCTGCCAGTAGTCCTCTCCTGCTGTTGCTTCTCATCGGCGGGGTGCTTCTCTATGATGCATGGCCGGCGTGGGAGTACCAAGGCTGGTCGTTTTTCACAGGTATCAGTTGGAACATGGGTAACATGTACGCGAGTGGAGCGGTCACGCATCATGGTGTACAGGCGGCTCCGGGAGCCAGTTTCGGTATCCTGCCTTTTATAGTCGGGACGCTGGGTTCCTCTTTGATCGCGCTTGTGATCGCTGTTCCGATCGCTGTTCTGACAGCTTTCGGCCTTGTCTACAAAGTACCTGTGCGTGCGTCAGCTATCCTTTCACCCGTCATCGAACTTCTAGCAGGCATCCCTAGCGTCGTCTATGGGCTGTGGGGTTTGGCAGTGCTCGCCCCTTTTGTACAAAATGGGCTAGGGCCCTTGCTTGCGCACCTAGGTCGCATCATACCGTATCTGGCAGGTCCTGTTGGCACTGGCCTCGGCATGTTGACCAGTGGCTTGGTGCTAGCTGTGATGATCACCCCAGTCATGATAGCGGCCACCCGTGACCTGCTTATGCAGGTGCCGCGACTTCCTGTGGAGGGAGCGCTCGCACTCGGGCTGACCTCTGCCGAGAGCGTACGATACGTCAGTCTGCCTTATGTGCGCCGTGGCGTCTTTGGCGCAATCATCTTGGCTTGGGGTCGAGCACTTGGGGAAACGATGGCTGTGCTCATGATAAGCGGCAACGCCAATAACTATCTCCCGCCGAATCTCTATAGTCCGATTTCGACGATGGCATCGACGATTGCAGCTTTACTCGATAGTGCGTTGACTGATTTTACAGGCATGGCTGTACACGCGCTGGCCCTTATTGCCTTTACACTCTTGCTCATAGCCATCATAACCAATCTGCTGGCGCGTGTATTGTTGCAGTTTGGACACAGTGAAGCTTCGGTGGAGGTGTAGAGATGGCCATGCAAAGCATGATGCAACCAGGATCCAGTTCACCGTATGTCGTCTCTAACAGGCGCGCCAAGATGCGCCAACTTCAGTCGCGGCTGCTTTGGGCCGCTACTTGGGTGGCACTTTCGCTCGTCGTGCTAGTGATCGGCGACATCCTTTGGCTTGTGGTATCGAAAGGGATGCACGGGCTATCTGTAACGACCTTTACGACGGATACTGCTGGTGTGGCAGGAGGGTTGCAAAACGCCATACTAGGCACACTTTCTCTGATTGGGCTTAGTCTGCTCATCGCAGGACCGCTCGGTATATTTGCCGGGATCTACCTTGCGCTTTTTGCGCGTGCAAGAGTGGCCACGGCTATGCGGTTTGCTAACGACGTACTCGCGGGCGTCCCCTCGATTGTACTGGGTTACTGTGGATACACGATGATGGTAGAAAAGTGGGGCTGGGGATTCTCTGTTCTGGCAGGCGCTATTACACTATCTGTGCTGACACTACCGTACATTGTCAGGATGACGGAAGCTAGCTTGCGCCAGTTGCCGAAGGCGTATATGGAAGGGGCGCTGGCCTTGGGACTGTCACCTGCCAGTGCGCTTCGAACGATTCTGTTTCGACCTGCGCTACCGGGAATTCTGACAGGCTTGCTGTTGGCTGTGTCGATCGGCGTGGGCGAGACTGCACCGCTCATTTATACAGCGGGTTGGTCCAATTTCAATCCGGCTATGCATCTGTTGAAAAGTCCGATTGGTTATCTCACTTATGTCGTTTGGACATATCTGAACGAACCGTATGCTGCGGCTCACCAACTCGCTTATACAGCGGCCTTTCTGTTAATTCTGCTCGTACTGTTGCTGCACATTGGCGTGCGCTTCTTGCAACGTGGTACACGGACATCAGAATAATTATGGTTTATTCACCATCATATAGCCGATCGCGCCGAGCAGGCCGAGTACGACGACTACAACACAGGCGGTCTCTACGCGAAACAGTTTCAGCTCGTCATGCGCCAGCACTTTCTGGCTGTCTGCGATGAGTTTCAGGCGTCTGACGAGTACCATGCGAATCGCTAAAAAAACGACGATGTAGAGCAGAATCGAAAGTAGCAGCCACATTTGCAACAACAGTCTCCATGATGTGACAGCTACCAAAAGAAAGCCCGTGATCCATAGTACCCAGTTGGAGATGCGATCTAAAGGCCGATACCAAGTGTAAAAAGCGCGTACACTTTTGACATCGCGAAGTCGCGGCACAAACGGGAACAAAACCAGCTTGGCTGTCACGGCCAGAAGGTGTACGATGAGTATAGGCATAAATAACAACGAGATGGCCCTCCTTCCCAAGGTGACTGTACCAATTAGTCGTCTCGGACGCAAATCAGTCACAGGCGTAAGCGAAACCTTTTGCTCGACGTTTCGTAAATACAGTAGAACCACATTATGAGGAGGCTCATTACATGGCACTGTTCAAACGGATACGCGACATTACGGCAGCGTCGGTGAACGATATGTTGGATAAGGCCGAAGATCCTGTCAAGATGATCAATCAGTTTTTGCGCGATATGGAGTCTGATATTGCTGACGCTGAACTTTCTGTCTCAAAGCAGATCGCGATGGAAAAGCGCTTTAAAGAGCAGCGCGATGAAGCTGCCGCACTGGTGGAAAAACGCCAAGAACAAGCGGTCAAGGCGCTTGAGCTGGGCAATGAAGAACTCGCTCGCAAGGCCTTGCAAGACAAGAAAGAGCAGCAAGAGCGCCTGGATACCTTTACCCAAGAACACGATAAAGCACTGGTGCTTTCAGAGAGCCTGCGCCAGAAGTTGGACGAGATGAAAGATGAATATACGAAGATGAAGGGCCGCCGCGAGATGTTGGTGGCGCGTGCCGATGCGGCTAAAGTGCAGACACAGATCAACCATGCTATGGGCAGTTTCAACAGTGACAGCGCGTCGCGGGGTTTTGCGCGCATGGAAGAGAAAGTGATGCAGATGGAAGCGCAAGCTGAAGCGAGCAACGAACTGCACGGTGGTCATCAGTCTATCGACGATGAGCTACGCTCCTTGGATAGCGGCGTCGATGACGAACTGGCAGCGCTAAAAGCAAAACTGGCGCAAAAGTCAGAAGCCTGATGCACCAAGACTTCGCTATCAGTAACTGTTCAAAAAGTGTCGAGGTAAGACGTGCGTGGGAGAGGCGGCAGGCCGTTTTCAGCGCGCGGAGTGTACGTAGTCGGTACATGAGCACGTTGGAAACGGCCTGCCGCCTCTCCGGCGCTACGGAGTTCACGGGCGCATACCTGCGCCATTGGACACGTTTTGAACAACCTCTATCAGTAAGGGTCAGAGACAGCGAGTGTGCTGTCTCTGACCCTTACTTTGTTTACAACTGTGATCCGTGCGGCTGACTGCCGGGGGGCGGCATAAGTCCCTCGGAGAAGGCGGGATTTTCGTCCTTAAAGGGCGTGACGACTTGCTGGTTGTCCTCCCACGGCGTTACCTTACCCGGCTTGTCATGCGGGTATAGGGTTGCACCATAGGGACCTTCGGGAAACTCCTCACTTTGAATCGTTTCCCACACGCTAGTCAGATAAGCTAGCTCGGTGCTATGCCTAGTGACGCTCTGATGCAAAGAACGTTCCCCCATGTGCAAATCTCCTCCTTTAACTG
This sequence comes from Bacillota bacterium, assembly GCA_026627345.1. Classification (GTDB taxonomy): domain Bacteria; phylum Bacillota; class Bacilli; order Alicyclobacillales; family SLC66; genus JAPNUJ01. Next base: position 31,221 of record JAPNUP010000047.1, read on the forward strand.
GCTCGGCATCCCCGTAGTCAATAAGCTATAATAACCATCAGGACACAGCACTTATTCCGACATTTTCATGACGGTGCCATTGAGGAGGTTCGCATGTGGGAAACATTCTTCTTGTCATCATCGTTTTGATCGTCATGCTGGTACTCTGGCCGATGTGGCGCAAGCGTCTCAACGGGCCCAAGTACGTCTCGGAACTCAGCTACTTGGTGGGTGAAAAAGGCTGGGTCGTCTCGAGTGTGGCTGTGGATAAGACAGGCATGGTGCGCGTCGGCACAGATATCTGGAGTGCACGAGCTGCATTTGGATCGGATGCGCTAGAACCAGGGCAGTGGGTAGACATCACCGAAGCGAAGAAGGACATCTTGATCGTCAAGGCAAAGCCCATGTGAATGGGTGTCATCGCCGATAGGAGGTACAGCCATGGACTGGGAGACACTGCGTGCGAAGCTCGCGCTGCTTCCTGAGAAGCCGGGATGCTACCGCATGCTCGACGATCGCGGAACCGTCATCTACGTCGGCAAAGCCAAGGTCCTTCGCAATCGGGTGCGTTCTTACTTTAGCGGCAGTCATGATGGGAAAACACAGTTGATGGTTTCGCGGATCGCTGATTTTGAGTATATCGTGACCGATTCGGTAGCGGAAGCCTTAGTTCTCGAGTGCAATTTGATCAAGCATCACATGCCTTATTACAACATCATGTTGCGCGACGACAAGACGTATCCATACATCAAGATCACGAAAGAAGAGCATCCGCGACTCGAAATAGTACGGCGTGTGCAAAAGGATCGGGCGGCCTATTTTGGACCCTATCCAAACGGTTCCGCGGCAGCTGAGACCAAGCAGTTGCTCGATCGCCTGTATCCACTGCGCAAATGCAAGCGCCTTAAACCTAAAGTCTGTCTTTATTATCACATTGGGCAGTGCTTGGCGCCTTGCGAGTTTGCGGTCGATGAGCGGGATTATGAACGCATCACTAAGGAGATCAGCGATTTTCTTCACGGTGGTCACCAACAGATTACGGCCGAGCTTACGCGCAAGATGGAACGAGAAGCGGAACAGCTGAATTTTGAACGCGCCGGGGAATTGCGCGATTTGATTCAGCAGATCGGCAAGGTCATGGAGACCCAGAAAGTGACCGTAGCCGATCAAGTGGATCGCGATGTTTTCGGTTCGTATGCAGACAAAGGGTACCTGAGTATTCAGGTTTTTATGATACGCCAAGGCAAAATGGTCGAGCGCTCCGCGACAGTAGTACCGCACCACAACGCTGAGGCAGAAGATCTCGGCTCTTATATCGCGCAGTTTTACTTTGACAACCCGGATATCCCTAAGGAGATTTTTACGCCCGAGGGGACCGATGTCGAAGGGCTCAAGGAGTTTCTGGGCGGCGTTAAGGTGGTGACGCCTAAGCGTGGCAAGAAACACGAGTTGCTCGAACTGGCGACTCATAACGCACGCTTGGCGCTTGAAGAGAAATTTCGCCTCATGGAGCAAGATGTGCGGCGCACGGTCAGTGCCGCACAAGAGTTGGCAGACGCACTTGGACTGCCTTCTGTACAACGCATCGAGGCGTTTGACAACTCGAACACCCAAGGGGTTGATCCGGTAGCGGCGATGGTCGTTTTTGTCGATGGGCAACCAGTGCGTCGCGAATACCGCAAATATAAGATCAAGACGGTACAAGGCCCGGACGATTACGCATCGATGCGCGAAGTGATTCGCCGGCGGTATACGCGCCTGCTCAAAGAAGGTCACCGTCTACCTCAGCTCGTATTGGTCGACGGTGGGCGGGGGCAAATTGCGGCCGCACTCGACGTGCTGGAAAATGAATTGTCGCTGGATCTGCCTGTCTGCGGTTTGGCCAAAGATGATCGTCATCGTACGAGTCAACTTTTCTTTGGTGAAGAATCAGTTCCTGTTGCACTGGATCGGTTGTCACCTGCGTTTCACCTACTGACCCGTATCCAAGACGAGGTCCATCGTTTCGCGATTACGTTTCATCGCGATCTGAGAAATAAAGGAACGATTCAGAGCCTGCTCGATGACATTCCAGGGGTGGGTGAAACCCGTCGCAAGCAGCTGTTGCGTCATTTTGGTTCACTGGCTGATATGCGTGGCGCGCCGCTCGAGGAGTTTCGCAAGGCAGGAATTGGCGATCAGTTGGCGAAAAAGATCATGGCGCACTTATCTAGTCTGTAGGAGCGGATAAACTGAAAGATCATAGGTACAAAGAGAGGATGTTTCACATGTTGGTTCAACCGAGAATTCGCGGTTTCATCTGTACGACGGCGCATCCGCAGGGATGTGCAGGTCAGGTGCGCGAGCAGATCGCTCATGTCCGTGCACAGGCGCCCATCACAGGCCCGAAGAATGTGCTTGTCATTGGCAGCTCTACTGGCTATGGTCTAGCGACGAGAATAGCGGCTGCGTTTGGCGGCGGTGCATCGACGCTCGGCGTGTGCTTCGAGCGAGCAGCGGAGGACGGTCGTACGGCTACAGCTGGTTGGTATAATACCGCAGCCTTTGAGCAAGAGGCGGCTAGTGCGGGACTGTACGCGCAGACGATTGTGGGTGATGCATTCAGTCGTGCGATCAAAGATGAAGTGTGTGATCGCATTCGGCGCGATCTTGGGCAAGTAGACCTCGTCATTTACAGTTTGGCGTCACCACGGCGGACCGATCCGTTAACAGGGGTAACACATGTGTCTGCGATCAAGCCGATCGGTAACACGTTTGCCAATAAGACGGTCGATGTGCAACAAGGTGTCGTCAAGCCAGTTTCGATCGAGCCTGCGACCGAAGATGAGATTGCGGGTACTATAGCTGTGATGGGCGGCGAGGACTGGGCGTTGTGGATGAACGCTTTGCGCAGTGCCGGGGTCTTGGCGCCAGACGCGGTGACAGTCGCATACTCTTATATTGGCCCTGCTTTGACGAGAGCCATTTATCGAGAAGGTACTATTGGCCGCGCGAAAGACCATTTGGAGGCGACCGCTCACGCGCTGACGGCTGATGGTCTGCGGGCTTACGTTGCCGTCAACAAGGCAGTGGTGACGCAGTCTAGCTCGGCCATCCCTGTGGTGCCGCTGTATATCTCGCTGCTCTTTGGTGTCATGAAAGAAAAAGGGTTGCATGAAGGATGTATCGAACAGATGTACCGGTTATTGGCCGAACGGCTCTATGCAGGCGGCTCCGTACCCGTGGATGAGGCCGGAAGAATCCGGTTGGATGAACGAGAGATGCAGGCAGACGTACAGGCCCAGGTAGCGGCGCTTTGGGACCTTGTCGACACGGACAATCTGGAGCAACTGGCCGATCTCAAAGGCTATAGGGAAGACTTCCTGCAGCTCTTTGGTTTTGCGACAGAGGGCGTGGATTACGGGACGGAAGTGGAGCCTGTCGTGCCTATCAGGTCACTCGAGGATTGACGAAACTCACGCATCTGTGGTAAATTGCGTACAACTTCATATCGGATGAACTCTTATCGAGAGTGGCGGAGGGACTGGCCCTTTGAAGCCCGGCAACCGTCTTTGCAGATGCAAAGATAGGTGCTAATTCCAGCAAAAGCGCGTGCGCTTTTGGGAGATGAGAGGGGTGCTTTGCTATATTTGTGTAACCCCCTCTCTGCGAGGGGGTTTTTACTTTGAGTGTGCAACTACGGAAACCGCAAGATGATGACCGTTGTCACGTCGTGCTGCCTGCTTTTGTACCGGAATTTGGAGATGTTATTCCTGAGGTGCGCGTGCGCTATGAAACCTACGGGCGACTGAATGCGGCGGGAGATAACGCTATTTTACTGTGCCACGCATTGACTGGTGACGCGCACGCAGGGGACAGTGAGGGCGCACCTGGCTGGTGGGGACCGCTGATCGGTCCGGGTCGGGCGCTCGACACGGAACGCTATTTTGTTGTTTGCAGTAATGTGCTTGGCGGGTGTGCCGGGACTACGGGACCAGCGAGTTTTGTGCCCGGGACGACGCGAGCCTACGGTGCCTTGTTTCCTGAGATCAGTATCCGCGATATGGTGCGCGTGCAACGCCAGTGGCTAGAGATGCTTGGCGTCACGCGTTTGGAGGCTGTGATCGGCGGATCTATGGGTGGTATGCAAGCGCTAGAATGGGCGGTCATGTACCCGGAGTTGTGCGCGCGCACGGGTGTGTTGGCGGCGACACCTGTATTCTCGGCGATGGGCCTCGCGTATAACCAAGTCATGCGCGAGGCGATTACGTCTGACCCCGCCTATCATGGCGGTGACTATGCTGCCCATGGTGTAGCGCCAGAGGCGGGTTTGCGCATCGCCCGGATGCTAGGCATGATCACCTATCGCACGGCAGATCTGTTTGAAGAACGTTTCGGTCGGACGACAAGCGATGAGTTGCGACCTGAGTATCAGGTCGGCCGCTACCTGCGACATCACGGCGACAAATTGGTCGCTCGTTTTGATGCCAATGCGTATCTGACGCTCATGCGCGCTATGGATGGCCACGACATTGGCCGCGCACGTGACGGCGTGGCAAACGCTTATGCACGAGTGCGCGGGCACTTGTCGTTTGTCGGGATCGACGACGATCTTCTGTATCCAGCGAAGGCCATGCAAGCGGCAACGGCGAAAGCCCAAGCGTGTGGTGTGCATGCCACATATACCCACATTCACAGTTCGTACGGCCACGATGCATTCTTATTGGAGTTTGCGCAACTGACGCACTGGCTTCACCAATTTCTGAGTGCGTGTTGACCATTGAGTCGACTAATCGAGAGAAGAATGGGTGAGTGATAAGCGTGGAGGCAGTGCACAGTCACAGGTCTTTACATGTCGAGCCGCGCGTGATGGGCCTTGGTATACTGGGCCTCGGCACCGTCGGTTGCGGCGTAGTCAAGGCGCTACGCACGCAGGCAGAGAGTATCGCGCATACAGGGTGGCGCCCAGAGATCAAACGCATTTTGGTGCGCGATATCGAAAAGCCACGTCAGGTGCAGGTCGATCGAACGTTACTGACCCATGATGCGCAAGTGGTCGTCCATGACCCGGATATTCAGGTGCTCATAGAGGTGATCGGCGGCATTGAACCCGCGCGTACGTGTATCACAGAGGCGCTGCTGGCTGGCAAACACGTGATTACAGCTAATAAAGAACTACTGGCTAAACACGGGGATGAACTGATGACTCTCGCTCGCAGGCAAGGCGTACGCTTGCTGTTTGAAGCCAGTGTAGCCGGAGGTATCCCCATTGTTCACATGGTAGAGGCCTATTTGACTGCCAATCGCATTTTGGCGATCCGTGGGATTCTCAATGGGACGTGCAATTACATCTTGACCAAAATGGAGGAGCAAGGGCTGACTTTTGCGGAGGCTTTGTACAATGCACAGGAGTTGGGATATGCAGAGGCCGACCCGGAAAGCGATATCGAAGGCTATGACGCCGCCTACAAACTCTGTATCCTCGCCAATCTCGCCTTTTCCCAGCAGACGCCGATCACGGCCGTCAAGCGCTCGGGTATCACTACGCTCGCACCGATTGATCTGCGCATGGCTAAGCAGTTTGGCACGGCACTTAAACTGATTGGCATTGCACGACTGGTCGACGGACGCCCAGAGCTAGAGGTAGGGCTCCGGTTTCTTGCGCAAGGCGATGCACTGGCTTCTGTACGCGACGTATTTAACGCAGTAACGCTTACAGCGGACGTGGTCGGAGATCTGACGTTCATCGGTCGCGGGGCAGGTGAACTTCCGACTGCCAGCGCGGTGATCGAAGACCTGATGGAAGTCCTGCGCGCACCGAACGTACCTGTGCGCAGCGCAGTGCAGTCGCGGCATGACACGGACCGGGCAGACGCGCCGGGCGTTATCCGTGCTCCACACCAGGATACTACGCGCACGCCGCTTTTGTACGTTCGACTTCGGGTGAAGGGGAACGAGCCGACCGCTGAGCACGATGCGTTGCAGGCCCTCTGGCGAGAAGAGGTGCGGTGCGGTTTTTTGGAAACGCATGCGACGGGTGCGGAGGTATGCGACGTGATTGCCATTTTGCAGGATGCAGACGCGTACTCGGCCGAACGCCTGGCCCACGTGGTGGGCGGTAAGGTGGAATTTACAGCGCCTTTTGACGCGCCTTTGCCCTCAGTACGCTCGCGGGTCACGATGATGTCATAACTTTCCGAGTATGAGGTGCGGTGATTGCGCTTCCTTGACACGAGCTATCCCCAGTCTTACAATCTTCTCTGGGTATGCGGACACCGTTTCATAAAGGTTCCGTGAGGAAGGAGGAGCGTCTGTGGCAGTAGCGTCAACGACGGTCAACCGCGATTTTCTATTTCGCCGGCTTCATACGCTTGCAGGTGTCATACCGGTCGGGTTGTTCTTGATCGAGCATTTGTTTACCAATGTGACGGTCACTATGGGGCCAAGTGTATACAATGCTGCGGTGAACACCATCCAACACATTCCCTTTTTGCATGTGGTGGAATTCGTGTTCATCTTTTTGCCACTTTTGTACCATGGGGTTTTCGGCCTGTATGTCGCGTATACCGCAGGCTATAACAATAGGCAGTTCAGCTGGTTTCGCAACCAACTGTTCGTTTGGCAGCGGGTGACCGGCGTCTTTACGTTTGTTTTCATCATTTATCACCTCTGGACGACGCGATTTAGCGGTCAGGAACCAAATTTCACCTTTGTACATAACCTCGTGAGCAACAATTTCAATTTTATTTTCATTTTGTTAGGGGTTATAGCAGCAACGTTTCACTTCTCTAATGGACTATGGTCGTTCATGGTACACTGGGGAATCACGGTCGGACCCCGTGCGCAACGGATTTCTGGTGTCGTGATGTTAGCCTTGTTTGTCATCCTTGCCTTCGTCGGAGTGGACGCGTTGATCACTTTCCGGGTTACGGCTTAAGTGAGCAAGGCGACATACGTTTCTGTCTAGATTGGAGGGTTCAGTGCGATGGCTTCGCAAAAGATCATTATTGTGGGCGGCGGATTGGCTGGGCTGATGGCTACCATCAAAGTGGCGGAAGCAGGAACGCCAGTTGACTTGTTTTCATTGGTACCAGTCAAGCGCTCGCACTCCGTTTGTGCGCAAGGCGGTATCAACGGTGCAGTCAACACGAAAGGTGAAGGAGACTCACCTTGGACTCACTTCGATGACACGATCTACGGTGGCGACTTTCTGGCCAACCAGCCTCCTGTGCTAGGCATGTGCGAGGCGGCGCCAGGCATTATCCACCTGATGGACCGGATGGGTGTCATGTTTAATCGCACGCCAGAAGGGTTGCTGGACTTTAGGCGTTTTGGCGGCACTAAACACCACCGGACTGCGTTTGCGGGTGCAACCACAGGGCAACAGTTGCTGTACGCGTTGGACGAGCAGGTCAGGCGCTATGAGGCTGCAGGCTTGGTGCAAAAGTACGAGGGGTGGGAATTTACCCGCGCGATCATCGATGACGACAACACATGTCGCGGTATCGTCGCACAAGATCTGCGCACCATGGAAATCAAGGCGTTCGCAGCAGACGCGGTGATTCTGGCGACAGGTGGGCCTGGGATTATCTTCGGAAAAAGTACGAATTCGGTGATTAATACAGGGACTGCAGCGTCGGCTGTGTATCAGCAGGGCGTCACCTATGCCAACGGCGAGTTTATCCAAATTCATCCAACAGCGATTCCGGGGGACGACAAGTTGCGTCTCATGTCTGAATCGGCACGCGGTGAAGGTGGAAGGGTATGGACCTATAAGGACGGAAAACCATGGTATTTTCTCGAGGAGAAGTATCCGGAGTACGGCAATCTGGTACCGCGCGATATTGCCACTCGTGAGATTTTTAATGTTTGTGTGGACCAGAAGCTCGGCATTGATGGAGAGAATATGGTCTACCTCGACGTTTCGCACATCCCTGCGTCAGTACTTAACGTTAAGCTCGGTGGGATTCTCGAGATCTACGAAAAATTCGTGGGTGACGATCCGCGCAAAGTCCCTATGCGCATTTTCCCGGCAGTACACTACTCGATGGGCGGAATCTGGGTAGACTACGACCAGATGACGCACGTACCGGGGTTATTTGCCTGTGGCGAATGCGACTACCAGTATCATGGAGCAAACCGCTTGGGCGCCAACTCGCTTTTGTCATCCATTTACGGTGGCATGATTACGGGACCGTCGGCTCTGCGGTATGTGTCTGGGCAGCGTAAAGGCAGTGATGCCGTTTCACCGAGCCTGCTTGAACAGGCGCAACGCGAGGAACAGGCGCGCTACGATGGAATCTTGCGCATGGACGGCACGGAGAATCCTTATCTGATCGGGCGGGAGCTTGGTCAGTGGATGACGGACAACGTGACAGTGGTGCGCTACAATGATAGACTACAAAAGACGGATGAAAAGATTCAAGAACTGATGCAACGTTGGCACCGGATCGGCATGTCCGATACGTCTAAATGGCAGAATCAGATGGCCCCTTACACACGACAGTTATGGAACATGTTAGAGCTGGCGCGTGTGATCACGATTGGCGCGCTGTTGCGCAATGAGAGTCGCGGTGCTCACTATAAGCCGGACTATCCGGAGCGAGACGACGAGAATTTCCTTAAGACGACCCTTGCATCCTGGACCCCAGATGGTCCATCCATCTCGTACGAGGATGTCGATGTGTCCTTGATCCGTCCTCGAATCCGTAAGTATTGAGCAGATCATTCAAGGCAGGAGGCGATGGGCAATGGCCTTGATGGAAAATGAAGCAAGAGATCAACAGCGCATGGTTCATCTGGTGATTGAGCGGCAAGAAGACGCACAGAGCGAACCGTATACAGAAGAGTTTCGTGTGCCGTGGCGTCCGGGTATGAACGTCATTGCGGCGCTTATGGAGATCCAACGCAATCCTGTGAATGCGCGCGGTGAGGCTGTCCGGCCAGTGACTTGGGAGATGAATTGCCTCGAGGAAGTGTGCGGGGCGTGTATGATGGTGATCAACGACAAACCGCGCCAAGCTTGTTCGGCTTTGATCGATCAACTCGCGCAGCCGATTCGCTTGCGTCCCGCGCGCACCTTTCCGGTGGTGCGTGACTTGGTTGTTAATCGTACTCGGATGTTCGATGCACTCAAGCGCGTAAAAGCGTGGGTTCCCATTGACGGTACGTATGATCTCGGGCCAGGTCCGCGGATGGCCGAGGCAGAGCGGCAGTGGGCCTATGAGTTATCCAAGTGTTTCACGTGTGGCGCATGCGTGGAAGCTTGTCCGAATGTCAACGAAAAGACATCTTTTATCGGTCCTTTCGCGATCTCCCAAGCACGCCTATTTAATACCCACCCGACGGGTTCCATGCACAAAGAGGAGCGATATGAGTCGCTGCTCGGCGAAGGGGGCATCCATGAATGTGGAAACTCCCAGAACTGTGTTCAGGTCTGCCCTAAAGGGATTCCGCTGACGACATCCATTGCAGCGATGAACAGAGACGTGAACCGGTATGCGTTCTCCAGCTGGTTACGGAACTGATCGTACAGATAGAATCAAAAAAGCTGCTCATCCATGCTGATGGGCGGCTTTTTTGATTCTATCTTGGCCGCCCATATGCGGAACTTATCTGCACACCCAATTTGCACACCTCATACAATACGGTAACTGTATCCCGATCCCTTGTGGCAGCAGGATTTCAAACAAGGAGGGATAGCTAAAGTGACAGCGGGTAGGGAAGTCCGCATGAAATCACTCCTTACGAGCCGTGAGAGAGAGGTCTTTGAGCTCTTGGTTCAGGATCGCACGACCAGAGAAATAGCCGAATCGCTCTTTATCAGTGAAAAGACTGTCCGAAACCATATCAGTAATGTGATGTGTTCAGTAGTGTGGCAATTGGAGCGCCGTGATGAGGCAAAGCCTGGTTGCAGTTTACCGCACCTATCATTGGACCGAATTCGTTTCACAAAGGTGCTTTCTTGTTGTCCAAGTTTGGGACAAGCCGTACAACCTTAACAAGCTTGAAAACCTTATCCTATCAGCGATTTGACGCGGGGATTGGGACTAGCATGGAACTTCCAGTTTTCCAAGAACTCTTTTGGCGAGCGGGCGGTAATTGGGTGGACAAGGTTCGGTAAAAGGGTAGGCGAGGGATCCCTCGCCTACCTAATTATCGATCCCTGTCCCTTAAAAAGTGGGCTCATACGCCGCCGATCTTGAGCTCGAGTACGTTCTTAGGTTGCCCCTATCGCTCCACGGGTCTTACCTGTGACGGTTTTTAGGTAGGGAAGCTCCGGCAATTGGGTAAACTTTTCTGGAGCACCTTTTCCATCGCTGGAATGCCTCTTGCATCGTATTACGTCTACGTGAATGCCACCGCTTACGTACCGTAAGTCTTCCTCGTACACGTGTACAAAATCAGATACGTATACGCCTTTATCATCGAAAACGCTGTTGCATTCGTTTCCGTACACGTTCGAAAGTGTGAAGGAGATGGACAAGAGCGACGGGCATAACCCTTGTCCGCGTTTCATACGTTACGTACAACCCAAGTGAAAAGGGCGGTGCAATAGTAAATGGCAAAACATACTAATACCAATTTTAACG
>JAPNUP010000050.1 GCA_026627345.1 Bacillota bacterium
GACAAAGAAGAGGTGTTAAAAAGTCTGCTGCCGGTTCACCGAGACATCCTGTCCACCGATCGCTATCCGATGATCGATGGAGCGGACAGCACGGACTTCATACTGGAGAAAACAAGACGCGACCTGCGCGTGACAGAAGACGAAGTAGCGCGCCTTGATGGAGAGATCAGCGGACTAAAAGGTGTCCTCGAACAAGAAGCGCCTGTACAGCCGACGCTTTTGCTCACGCCAAAGCGTGTACAAGAACGTGCGCAACTACAAGCGAAAGTCGACGCTGTAGCACTTCAAGCTTTGACAAAAGAGGCGCGTCTGGCGGCACTACAGGCCAAGCGAGAGAGTCTGCTGGCGAGCTATGAGACCTGTAAGTCGCAGTGGCAAACGGTTGTCGATACCTGTCCTGCGTGTCAGCAAGGATTGTCAGCGGATCGCTTGTCGAAGCTCCGCGAGATCGCCAAGGAGCACAATGCATTGGTGCGCATGCAGATGGACGAGTTGATTCGTCAAGGCCAAGCCGTCAAGGCACAGATCGAAGCGCTCGTACAAAGAGAGGCCGAAGCACCGTCAGACGCACTGGAAAAGGCCAAACTCGCGCAGTATCAGGTCGATGAGCAGCAAGACCGGCGTGCGCTTGCAGACTACGAAGCGCGCTATGCGGTGCGCCGTCGTGCACAAGCACGGATCAAAGAGGCGCAGCAGGCGCTGTCTCTTGCCACCCGGCGCATCAGTGAACTGCGCAGACGAATCGAGGCGCTAGACGCCTACCGCAATGCGTACATTCGCCTGCAGCATGAGCGTTTAAAAGACACCTTCACGCATGTGCGCATCGAGCTCGTTGACGCCAATCGTGAAACAGGCGAAGTGCGCTCGGTGTTTCGGATCTTTTGGAAAGGGCGGCCGTATCGGACCCTGTCACAGTCGGAAAAAATGCGCTGTGACGTTGAGATCGGTCGGGTGATCGCATCCGCGCGCAACGAGACGATGCCCGTGTTCGTAGATAATGCCGAAGCGGTAGAGCACTTATTTGCCGAGGTTTTCTCTGGGCAAGTGATTGCCGCTTCTGTCGACGACTGTCCCCTCACGATCGAGGGCCTCGTGGAAAAGAAGGTGAGCGCATGATCATCACCTATGATCGTCACGCCGTGCGCCGTATGCTGCTTCGCCAAATCCCGCTACAAATCGTGGAGAAAGTGGCGACCGTCGGGGTTCCGGTCAAAGAGACTAGGCGCATGGTGCTGATGCGCGGGCAGTGGGGCAAAAAAGCCATCCACGTGCTAAAGAGCAAGCAAACGCACACTGTGCATACCGTATACGTCGCGGATGAGTGGCAGAGTTCGATCACGGTTACCCGCATGAGGCAGGTAGTGCCTGAAAAAAGACAGCTACACGCCGGAGAGGCAAAGGAGCCAGGCGAGAGTGCCACGAACGGCAGACGAAAGGATCGTCGGATTCGAAAGGGAACGTCGTGAAACTGCTGATGCTCGTTGTGATCGTGGCTTTATGCTGTACGGCGTTGTGGTCCAAACCGGCCGTTTCTTTTGGTGGGTGGGTCAAGGTCACCGTGGAGCCTGGAGATACTGAGTGGTCCATTGGGGAAGCACACTGCCCACAGGCGGATACCAGACAAGTCGTGTGCGCGATCGAACTGCGCAATCACACGAACACAGCGCTAGAACCTGGTCAGACGCTGTGGGTCCCAACCAAGGTGACCGATCCCTGACAAGGCGGCTGTCCTAGGTGAATCAGCCTGATGCGACAAAGGTAGCTCGTACGCACTGAACACACCGTTTAACCCACCGCCGTGGGGTCTGAAAAGATCAGATCCTCGCGGCGGCGAGGGTTTTGGAGGCGGTGTTTCATGCAGGTGATGTTGGCCAAAGACGCGCTGATGGGCGCGCTAAAAGATGCCTTGCGGTTTGTGCCAACGAGCACCCCGCATCTATTTCAGCGATTTGTGCTGATCGAAGCTGACAAAAAAGCGGACCGCGTGGCGATATTCGCTGTAAACCCAGA
>JAPNUP010000054.1 GCA_026627345.1 Bacillota bacterium
TCACACTACACGCGCCGCCGAAGTGATGATGGAGACGCTGTTGCGACGGGCGCAGCACAGCGAGGCGCGGTTGCCGGGATTTACTGCGCTCAACCGCCTGCTAGACGGAGCGCTTGGTGCAGATGAGGAAGGCGTACAAGCCTATCTCGATTTGGATGATGGCATGCTGTGGACGGCGATGCACATGTGGGCGCAACATAGCGACCCGGTACTGCGTGATCTATCCACGCGCTTGCTCAATCGGCGCATCTTTCGCGGCGTAGCCGTGACTACGCAAGAGGAAGAAGAACACCTGGTTCTGCAGTTACAGGATCGTGCGCGCAAGGCAGGAGTGCCGGCGCAGTATTACGTGATTCCCGATGCCACGGTGAATCAGGCGTATAAGGATGACTACGTCGCTCCTTCAGGACGGCGTGCGACGGTAGAGTACGAACCGACTGACCGCGTATACTTGTTTGATCGCGGTGGACAGCCGCATGAATTGGCGGAGGTCTCCTTTCTTGTGCAGGCTGTACGGTCGCATCGCGTGCGTGAACGTCGCGTCTTGTGTCCGGAGGAATGGCTCAATGGATAGTGTCGAGCAAGCGGCCTGGTTGCACGCTTTGATCAAAGCGGTCGATGTCGGTGTGCACGCCGTCGATGAAGCCGGTATGACGATCTACTACAACGAGCGCGCAGGAAGTCTGGATGGACTCGACCCCTCTGAGGTGCGCGGCCGTCATGTACTCGACGTCTTTCCGTCGCTGACCGAGGAGACAAGCACTTTGCTGCGAGTGCTTCGCTCGCGGGAGACCATTTCTCACCAACGGCAGTCGTACCGCAATTACCGTGGCATCGAAGTCCATACGACCAATACCACGCGTCCTGTGTATGCCGATGATCGTCTGATCGGGGCCCTCGAAGTGGCCGCGGACATCACCGAAGTGCAGCATCTGGCGCAACGCGTGATGGACCTGCAAGCCGCGCACATGGCGCCTGCCAAGCCGCGCGCCAAAGCACAAGGCACAACGGCTTATACGCTGGAAGACATGGTGACAGGTTCACCGGCGCTTCAAGCGGTCATCGATCGCGCGCGCAAGATCGCGCGCACCTCGTCTCCCGTGCTGGTATATGGTGAGACCGGAGTCGGCAAAGAACTGCTTGTACAAGGCATCCACGCGGCTAGCCCGCGATCGACGGCGCCTTTTATCGCGCAAAACTGCGCAGCACTACCGGGACCGTTACTCGAAGGGATTCTGTTCGGAACAGTCAAAGGGAGTTTTACGGGCGCGGAAACACGCCCTGGCTTATTTGAACTCGCGCATGGCGGTACGCTTTTTCTCGATGAGTTAAACTCGCTTGGACTCGATTTGCAGGCCAAGTTGTTACGGGTGCTCGAAGACGGGCAGATTCGCCGGTTGGGTGACCAACGGGTGATCCCGGTCAATGTCCGCGTCATTGCGGCGATGAACGAGGAGCCGGAAACGGTGGTCAGCAAAGGGTTGCTGCGAGAGGATCTGTATTACCGCGTGCAAGTCGTCACCCTTCACATTCCGCCGCTCGCGAAGCGGCCAGAAGATATTTTGCCGCTGGCCCATCACTTTATCAGAATCTACAATGACCGCTTCGGACTGCACTGCCAAGGGCTCACGAACCGTGCGCAAGATGCTTTGCAACGGGCCTCGTGGCGAGGCAACGTGCGCGAACTGAAACACGCCATCGAAGCGGCTCTGAACGAAGCGGAGGGGCCGCTCATCGATGTCTATGACCTCCCTGCGCGCGTGTGGCCACAAGACTCACCTGAACCGAGTGCAGAAAGCGCCGACAGGAAAGGTGAGTCCTTGCCTGAACGCATGGCGCGCATAGAGCGGGCGGCTATTCAAGAGGCGCTGCAGCAAAGTGGCGCAAGCATTTCGCGCGCTGCAATCCTGCTTGGCATTCCGCGTCAGACCCTGCAGTCGAAGATCAAAAAATACGCGCTGTCAGAGGACGAAAGGCTGGAGCCGTAGACGCCAAATATTTTGCATCCTGCTATGTATAGGCTTGGCCTGAGCGGACATACTATGCTTGTCGGTGGAAGAGAGGGTGTGGTTGCGTTGGAAAACGTAGTGCACTACTCGGAAGCACAGGTTAACTGGTCCACTTCGTAGAGAAGATGGAGGGATGTGCTAAAGACAATTCACTTTGTCCCACATCATCAGCTTCAAGAGGTTTTGAAGTACGGTACCTGCAGTGAAAGATTCCATCGACGAGGGGACCTTCGGGTTCCCTTTTTGCGTTTGGCACGTTTTTTGCTTCATCCCATGGTAGAACAGCTAAAGGGAGGGACGGCCATGGGGGATCCATATGGTCTCGGACGCGTGCAGGAACCTGCTGGGGCCATGCCTCAGCCTGCGTGGAGAATCGATAACACGATGCAATGCCGCGACGATGAAGTGCTGATTGATGTCGATACACTCAATATTGATGCTGCGTCATTCGTTCAAATCAAAGATGAGGTTGGAGCCACGGAACAGGCGGTGGCGCGCAGAATGAAAGGAATCGTGCGCGACCGTGGCAAACACCACAATCCTGTCACCGGATCAGGCGGGATGCTGATCGGCAAAGTGCGCGCCGTAGGCGCTGAGTCCCCTTTTGCAGATGATCTAAAGAAAGGCGATCGCATCGCGACTTTAGTATCTCTGTCTCTGACCCCGCTTACGATCGACGACATTGAACATGTCGATCTATCAAACGGACAAGTGAAGATCAAAGGCCAGGCCATTTTATTTGCCAGTGGTATTTACGTGAAGATGCCGAACGATCTGCCGGATCGCGTCACACTCGCCGTATGCGATGTCTGTGGGGCGCCAGCGCAGACGGCGCGCCTAATCACGCCTGGGCAAACCGTGGCGGTGCTCGGCGCAGGCGGCAAGTCCGGTACGATGGTATTGGCGCAAGCACGCCGAAATCTCGGCAAGACAGGCCGCCTGATTGCGTTAGAATACGCCGAAAAATCGGCGAATGGCGTTCGCGAGCTTCACTATGCGGACGACGTCATCGTCTGCGACGCCACGAAGCCTGCGGCCACGCTGGCCGCGTGGGAGGCGGTGACGGGCGGGATACTCGCCGATGTGACCATCAACTGCGTCAGTGTCAGTGGCACGGAACTTGCTTCTATCCTCATTACAAGGGATCGCGGCCTTGTCTATTTCTTCAGTATGGCGACGAGTTTTACTACGGCGGCACTTGGCGCCGAGGGTGTCGGCAAAGATGTCGACATGATGATCGGCAACGGGTACGCGCGCGGCCATGCGGGGCTTGCGCTCGACCTGATTCGCAGCGAACCGGCGCTCATGGAACTGTTTGCGCACAAGGTGGGCGTGTAGTTTTCGCGACCCTGACTTTTACACAAAGGGAGAGATCGGCTATGAGCTTGGCAGAACAGGACATTCTCTACGGGAAAAAACAACGTACGTATCGCGATGTGCCACTGTGGAAAGATGTGACCGACGAGCAGTGGAATGACTGGAAATGGCAACTCACGCACACTGTCAACACGTATGAAGACCTTGCGCAGGTGATCAATCTCACTGACAGTGAGAAAGAGGGCATTGAGCATGTGACAGAGTCCATGCCGCTGCGCATTACTCCCTACTACGCGATGCTCATGGACCCGGATGATCCGCTTTGTCCTGTGCGTCTGCAGGCGGTTCCGATCTCAAACGAGATGCAGCGTTCGCCTTGGGATATGGAAGATCCACTGGCAGAAGACGAAGATGCTCCAGCGCCTGGGCTTACGCACCGTTATCCAGATCGCGTACTGTTTTTGATCACCAACCAGTGCTCGATGTACTGCCGTCACTGCACGCGGCGTCGGTTCTCAGGCCAGGTCGGCCACGCGGTGCCGAAACCGCAACTCGACGCGGCGATCGATTATATCCGCCGTACACCGGCAGTCCGTGACGTGCTGCTTTCAGGCGGCGATGGCCTGTTGGTCAACGATCGCATCCTCGAGTACATCATCTCGAGCCTGCGCGCGATTCCCCACGTCGAGATTATTCGCATCGGCACGCGGGCGCCAGTGGTATTTCCGCAACGGATTACGGACGATCTGTGCAACATTTTGCGCAAATATCATCCGGTCTGGTTGAATACGCATTTCAACCATCCTGACGAACTGACGCCTGAGGCGATTCGCGCCTGCGAGAAGCTGGCAGATGCAGGCGTACCGCTTGGCAATCAGACCGTGCTCATGCGCGGGGTGAACGACTGCGCACACATCATGACCGATCTCATGCACCAACTGGTCAAGACGCGCGTGCGGCCGTACTATATCTACCAGTGCGACTTGTCAGAGGGCATTGAGCACTTTCGTACCACGGTCTCTAAAGGGATCGAGATTATGGAGCAACTGCGTGGGCACACTTCCGGATATGCCGTTCCGACGTTCGTCGTAGATGCGCCAGGCGGCGGCGGCAAGATTCCCGTGATGCCGCAGTACATGATCTCGCAAGGGCATGGTAAGGTAGTGTTGCGTAACTTTGAAGGTGTCATCTCCGTGTATCATGAACCGACCTACGTAGACGAGGGTTGCCCGCCGACTTGTACGCATGACCATAGTAAAGAAGCGATTGGTGTAGCGAAACTGCTGAACAACCAAGCGATCAGTCTTGAACCTAAAGGGCTCAAGCGGGCTACTGGACATGGCACAGAGCCTGTAGCTGTGCAGGAATAAGGGGGTACCTACAACGTGCGTCTGACAGCTTCGCCACTGTGGGATCGCATCGATCATCTAGGCTTGCGCGCTGTGGCGATCGTGGGTGTCAGTAAGCATGCCGGAAAAACGACGGTGCTAAGTCGCCTGATCGAGGACGCCTCTCTATTGGGGCGTCCGCTTGGCGTCGTCAGTGTAGGCATAGACGGTGAACGCGCAGACAGCGTGCTAGGCACGCCAAAACCGCGTATACATGTGCCGGCCGGGACCTTCTTTGCCAGTGCGCTCGGAGCGTTTGGCACAGGTTATGCGCCAGTGCGCTGGTTAGAGCCGCTCGGAATTCCCTCCGTCTTAGGCGAAGTGTGGATAGGGCAGGCGATAGAAGAAGGAGATATTGTGTTAGCGGGTATCCGCCAACTGGATCATCTTTTACGATTCAAAGAGCAGCTTGCACAGCGCGCTCATGCACACCTTTTGGTAGATGGGGCGCTGGCGCGGATGGTGGCGATTCACCCTGACGTCGCGGACGGCGTGATCTTGGCCACCGGCGCGGTGCTCGGCTCGCTGCCGGCAGTAGAGCAAGGTACGCGGCAAGCGTTGCTGCGTCTGACGACGCCTGTATGGCAGCCGCCTGCCGAAGTGGCGAATCGTCTGGCGCAGGATGCAGCTCAGTCTGGTGTCTGGGTCGGTCAATTATCCGCTGCTGCGGCAGAGGTGATCGATTGGGATCGTGTCGATATCTGTGATCTTCGTTATCTGGGAGATGCGCACGCCTTTGCCGGCGATTGGCGAACACTTGGCGCAGGCGACGAGCGACTGTATATCGCGCAAGGAGCCGTTACGGACGCCGTGGTTTCGGCGCTGACGAAAAGAGAGCAGTCCGTCTTGCTGGTGGCGCGTGATCCGTCGTGTCTATTTATCAGCGCAGAGGTGTGGAAAGGCTTCGCGCGCCGTGGCCATGCTTTGCGGGTGCTGCGCGCGCCGGTACTGGTCGGCGTGGCGGTGAACCCGACAGCGCCGCGCGGCCCTGGGCTCGACCGCACACTGCTGCGTACGCGCATAGCGGCACTCACTGATGTGCCTGTCTGGGATGTGATGGACGCATGAAACTGGCCCCATGGATCGACGAGTGGACAGCGGAGCAGATCGGCCTGATAAGCTGGACTGATCAGATGCGCCCACAGTCTGTATACGGGCAGATTTGCCGCCGCGACAAGGGGCCGTTTCTGCCAGGCGACGAGTCGGATTGGCATGTGGAGCGGCGAGATATCGAACAGGTGTCGCAAGCGCTGACGCAGGATGAGGAGCGTGCACGGCGACTGTGGGCGCAGTTTCAAGGCGCACCGGATATCTCTGACAGTGTGCAACTGTTGCAACGCAGTCTGACGCTGAGCCTAGAACAGGTAGCCGCGCTCAAACGGTTTGCCAAGTTGCAAGACGCGATCACAAGATGGCTGTTCGAACAACAGGTGACGCTGTCTTTTTGGCATGTGGCACAGGTGGATGCCGTCTTGACAGCTTGCGGACAGCCCGAGTCTGCAGCTTTTTCCTTGCAAGATCTTGACGATCGACCACTGCGCGAAGCACAAGCCGTGTTACAGCCGCTTCGTGCCGCGCTACAGGCAGAGCGCCAGGCTTTTGTTCGCGCGCTCGGACAGCTGTACCTGACACCGCTGCGGCGTGATCAGACATTGATCTTGTCGGTCGATGCCTCGCAGCTAGCCACAGCGCGACAGGATCCGCGACTCCAAGTGCGCATGGAGACACCTTGGGAAGTGGTGTTTGACCCCGTATGGCCTGAAGCGTTACTGGCTTTGTCGGCGCAAGAAGAACTGGCCCAAGCGCAAGTGGCCGAGGCGGAGCAAGAGGCGCTTCGCCATTTATCAGCACAGTTGCGCGCTTATGCGGCAAAGATCGCGCAGTGGCCTGTGGCTTTCGGACGATTCGACGAAATCTCGGCACGCGCCTTATTTGCTCTAAACCACGCTAGTCGCTGGACGACGCACCGACATGTCGTGTCGCTCGGCCATGCTGTCCATCCGGCGGTGGAGCGCCCGACGCCTATCGATCTCCACCTCGCGCGCCCTGTCACGGTCCTAGTTGGCCCCAACATGGGTGGCAAGACGGTGGCCCAAAAGACCGTGCTCCTTTTGCAAGCGTGTCATCAGTTGGGGTTTCCGATTCCCGCAGTGGAAGGGACGACCTATGAAGCGCCGCTGTTTCGCAGCGTACGCTATGTCGGCGGCGATACACAGTCGATCACCTCGGGGCTATCCTCATTCGGTGCTGAGATGGTGTCTTTGCAATTGGCACTCACATGCACGCAGGTGCTCATGTGTCTCGACGAGCTTGGCCGTACGACCAATCCTCAAGAAGGCCAGGCGCTCGTCGAGGCCGTGCTGGCGCATCTAAAGTCGCGAACTGATGTCATAGCGCTTGTCGCCACTCATTTTCCCATTCGTACTAGCGGGTGTGGTTACGTGCGTGTCAGCGGGTTGCGTGAAGATCGCGAGCAGTGGCCGCAGGGGCTTTCCTTGGAAGAGAGGCTGGCGTGGTTGCGACGAGCGATGGACTACCGCTTGATCGCGTGTTTGCCTTGGGAAACATCGCAAGTCGGGCTGCAGATTGCAGGCTGGCTTGGCCTTGAGCCGGCGATCGTGAACCATGCTCAGACGCTGCTTGCACACGGGAGCGAAAGCGGCGACTGCATGAGTGAAGGAACGGAGTGAAAGAACATGGATAGTCAGTTGTATCTCGATAAGCGACAAGTCGATGAAGCACGCGCCTATGCAAGCGCCATCGCCGAGCAGGTGATGCGCTTTATCAGCGATAAAACGACGATTGCCAGCGAACGTACAGTCTTGCGACTCTTCGGACTCGATGGCGTCGATGAGGAATATGTGCCGCTGCCAAACGTCGTAGTCGATCACGTACACGAGCGCGGCGGCCTCGCCGGTGGCATCACGCGACCGCTGATCGCAGGTCTTATTCACACCGGGCTTGATGTTCAGGGGCTCGGTGAAGCGGTCGCCCGGGGTGAGGTCGATCTACTCAGCCTGCCAACAGCGCCAGAAGAGGCTATTCGTGAGCGCGGCGAGGTCCTGGCCAAAGAGGCGCTTATGCGCATCGCCGCCAACCGCGCCCGTCGCGACGAGTACCTGGGTCGACTCGGCGAGGGACCACAGCCTTACATCTACGTCATCGTCGCGACAGGCAATATCTACGAGGACGTCGTGCAGGCGCGGGCGGCGGCACGCCAAGGCGCCGACATCATCGCGGTCATCCGCAGTACTGGTCAGAGTCTGATCGACTACGTGCCGTATGGCGCGACGACTGAAGGCTTTGGGGGCACGTTTGCAACACAAGAGAATTTTCGCATCATGCGCGCGGGCTTAGATGAGGTCGGTGAGGAACTCGGTCGATACATTCGCCTATGCAACTACTGCTCAGGGCTGTGTATGCCGGAGATCGCCGCGATGGGCGCGCTCGAGCGTCTAGACGTGATGCTAAACGATGCGCTGTACGGGATCTTATTTCGCGATATCAATATGCAGCGTACGCTGATCGATCAAAACTTCAGCCGGATGATCAACGCTTATGCAGGGGTCATTATTAATACTGGCGAAGACAACTACTTGACCACGGCAGACGCTGTAGAAGCTGCGCATACGGTACTGGCATCGCAGTTTATCAATGAACAGTTGGCGCTGCGTTCCGGACTGCCGCCACAGCAGATGGGACTGGGCCACGCCTTTGAAATGAACCCGATGCTCGAAGATGGTTTCTTGTACGAGTGGGCGCAAGCGCTGATGGCGCGCGAGATTTTCCCGCAGGCGCCGCTGAAATACATGCCACCGACCAAACATATGACAGGCAACATCTTTCGCGGACATGTCCAGGACGCCCTATTTAACCTGATCGGTGTGGCGACTGGGCAAGGGATTCAACTGCTCGGCATGATGACGGAGCAGATCCATACGCCGCTGATTCACGACCGACAACTCGCGATCGAATCGGCACGCTATATTTTCAACAATGCGCGACACCTCGGCGAAGAAGTGCAGTTTAACCCGCAAGGTAAGATGGTCAAGCGAGCGCAAGAAGTCTTGGCGCAAGCTGTCGATCTGCTCAAGGAAATGGAAGGTAAAGGCCTCTTTCAGTCCTTGGCGGAGGGCTTGTTTGCGGATGTAAAACGCAGCCCCACGGGGGGCAAGGGACTACATGGCGTGGTGGTTAAAGCGGATGATTACTACAATCCGGTGTTCGATCGTTTGCAGACGGCGCTCGGTGTACGTGAGGAGGGACGGTAATGGCTGACGCAGATTTGCGGCATGTGCGCCCGTATGGGGACACTTGGAATGATGGCGTCGTTCAGCTAAGCTTCTCGTTACCTGTGCCTTACGGTGAAGAAGCCAAAGAGGCAGCACGGCAATTTGCCACCAAGATGGGGCTACAAGAAGCCTCGGTGGTTCATGCGACTGACTTGGGCGAGCAGATGACCTTTTTTGTCGTGTACGGCAAAGCGCAACAAGAGATTGACTTCACTGCCATCAAGGTGCCGAAAGTCGAGAGTCCTGTCATGGATTTCTACGAGATCAACGCCTTTATTCGTGAGCGCATAGGGCGTAAAATCGTGGTGATCGGGGCTTGCACAGGCACGGATGCACACACGGTCGGGATTGATGCCATCATGAATATGAAAGGCTACGCGGGCGAATACGGCCTCGAACGCTACCCGGAAATTGACGCCTACAACCTCGGCAGTCAGGTTCAAAACGAGGAAATGGTGCGCAAAGCGATCGAACTGAAGGCAGACGCCATATTGGTCTCGCAAGTCGTGACCCAAAAAGACGTGCATATCCCCAACCTTGGCGAACTAGTCGACCTGCTGGAAGCACAAGGCCTGCGCAAACGCATGGTCCTCATTTGTGGAGGGCCAAGGATCCACCATGAGCTGGCTTTGGAGCTCGGCTATGATGCGGGATTTGGTCCGGGGACGCTGGCGCCGGAAGCAGCTTCTTTTATCGTGCATGAAATGGTGAAACGGCACTTGGTCTAAATGGGAGCGCATGGTATGCGCGAAGGGGGCGTGAACTCAGTGAAGGAGATCATTCTGTACTCGCAGGCCTCTTGAACGCGCTGCCACGCGGCCCGTGTATGGCTGCATCAACTCGGTCTTCCTTTTGTCGTTCGCGATGTGTACGCAAGCGCCGGCGTCGCAGAGGAGCTGCGCGCGCTTCAGGTATCGCGTCTTCCGGCCTTTGTGATCGGTGAGCAGTTGATCGTCGGCTTTGATCGCCAACGGATTTTGGCCGCGATCGCCGCCGCGTCGTCCGCCAAGTAAGCCTGTGCAGGGCTCGTGGCATCGGCCTACTTGGCCGATTTGTATTTTCCAAGAATGAATGGTTGTTCACTCACTCAATTTCGATCTATAATAGCGAAGACGGCGTAGATACTGTAGGTGGGTTGAAACCTGTATACTGAGAGAAGATCGGTATACAGCGGTGGGTTGCGCTTAGCCGATGCGAGGCGAGAATAAAAGAAGAATAGGTCTTAGAGACGAGGTGCCAGGCGTGGGTCCATTGGGTATAATCGCTTTTTCTGTCTTGCTGATTGCGGCACTGTATGCGTTTGGCGGTGGTGTCTACGAGCGCTACCGTTTCTTGCGGCTCGGACAACCG
The DNA here is from genome assembly GCA_026627345.1 of Bacillota bacterium. Lineage (GTDB taxonomy): Bacteria > Bacillota > Bacilli > Alicyclobacillales > SLC66 > JAPNUJ01. The sequence continues at coordinate 10,357 of JAPNUP010000054.1, forward strand.
GAAGCGCGCTCGGATCGCAAAGGCGAACGCTGGCGCAGTTTCTTTCGTAACGTTCTTGGCCAAGGGAAGGTGTTGGCCGAACCGTCCGGGATCGGGCACTTCTTTATCTTCTGGGGTTTTCTGATTCTTGGCTTTGGTGAACTCGACTTTTTCTCCTATGGGCTATTCGGCGTCCATATACCTGGCCTGACGGCCGCGTGGTTCACGTTCACGCAGGAGCTATTCGCCACGTTTGTCCTGATCGCCGTGATCGTCGCACTCCTGCGCCGCTACGTTTGGCGGCCAATGCGGATCGAAGCGACCTTTGAAGCTGGCTTTATTCTCATGCTGATCTTTACGATCGTCGCCACGTTGTTTGTAGTCGGCGGGCTCGATGCTGTCAGATCCGGTGTTTATCCAGGTGAAGCAGCGCCGATGTCGAGCTTAATGGCCCATCTGTTCGCAGGGACGCCGCCGCAGACCGCGCTTATCGTCAGTGACATCTTGTTTTGGGTGCATACAATGGCGATTTTCGGATTCCTTGTGTTCATCCCTCGTTCCAAGCATCTGCATATGATCGGCGCGATGTTCAATTCGTATTACCGTAAATTAGAACCGACAGGGAAGATCAAGAAGCTTGATTTGACGGATGAGTCGATCGAAGAGTTTGGCGCTGCCAAAGTGACGCAGTTTACGTGGAAGCAAATGCTAGACGGCTACGCGTGTACAGAGTGTGGTCGTTGCCACGTCAGTTGCCCGGCGACTTTGACAGGTAAAGACTTGTCGCCGAAGTATCTCATCTTAAAGATGAAAGATCATCTGATCGAACACGGTCCGAGCTTGCTGAAGATGGCAGCCGGTGCGGAAAGCTATGCGGAGGCCTTGCCGAACATGGTCGGCGAGATCTACACCGAAGATGAGATCTGGGCGTGCACGACGTGTCGCGCCTGTGAAGAGGCTTGCCCGGTTTTTAACGAGCATGTCAGTTTGATCGTCGATATGAGACGTAATCTCGTGCTCACTGAAGGCAAGGCCTCCGGTGAAGTCAATCGCGCCTTTACGAATCTTGAACGCCACTCCAATGAGTGGGGGCGGCCTCGCAGCGCGCGTGCTGAGTGGGCGCAAGGGCTAGACGTGCCGGTACTAGCCGAAATCGAGCAACCCGAGGAAATCGAGTATCTCTACTACGTCGGATCTGCTGCCTCCTTTGACGCGCGCAATCAGAAGATTGCACAGTCGTTTGTTCAGTTGCTGCAAAAAGCAGGCGTCAAGTTCGCCATTCTCGGCAAAGAAGAAGAGAGCGACGGCGACTCGGCGAGACGTCTTGGCAATGAATTTTTATATCAAGAGCTGGTGGAAAAAAACGTGGAGATTTTCAAATCGTACGGTGTGAAAAAAATCGTCACGACCGATCCCCACGCCTTCAACACTTTTCGCAAAGAGTATCCTGATTTCGGTTTCGAGGCCGAGATTATTCACCACACGGAACTGTTGGCGAGACTCATCGACGAAGGTCGCCTGACGCCAAGCAAAAAAGTGGAGCGCCTGATCACCTATCACGACTCGTGTTACCTAGGCCGCTACAACGACGTGTATACGGCGCCGAGATACATTCTCAGTAAGATCCCAGGGCTCGAACTCGTGGAGATGGAGCGTAGCCGCAACAAAAGCATGTGTTGCGGCGCGGGCGGCGGCTCGATGTTTAAAGAAGAGACGGGCGACATGCGCATCAATGTGCTGCGCACGGAGCAGGCGCTCGCGACTGGAGCCACGACCATCGCTACAGCTTGCCCGTACTGCATGACGATGCTGATCGATGGGACGAAGGCCAAAGGCGTGGAAGACGACATCGCGACCTTCGACGTGGCAGAATTGCTCGCGATGGCTGTTTAAATCAGCAGACTTTTGGTTAAATGCGTTCTCGAATGGTTTTGTGCATTTCGTGTACGAGCGTTTTCAGCGCCTGGCGTTCTTCGCGCGCCAGGCGTAACTCATCTTTAAGGACACCGAGTTGTTCACTGACATTGTCGTGCGTCTCGGTCAGAACCTTTTCCTGACGCTCGCCGGCAATCCGCGCTACGTACCCAAGCACAGGCAGCGCGACACCTTGGAAAATACTTTGCACCAAGTATTGTACCCAGCCGACAAGCCCTGAAGGACGACTGAAAAACAGCGGTACGACGACGAGCATGGTGATAAAGTAAAAACAGGCCATGGTCGACAGCCAAAATGCCAGACGGTCTCCTAGCCAGTCATTGAGCCGTCTGGTACTTTCATTTAAACGATGCATGAGCGATGTGTGTTCGGACATGGGAAGAGGCCTCTCTTTACTATAGGATTCGCTTAATCGTGGACAGTGGTGCGAGCGCACCGAGTCACGGTACTTATTCTACATGATTGCCTGTATGGTGTCCGATTCTTTTTTTCTCGGATTCCCTGACCATCCCGTAGAGGAATGTGGTACTCTAGAAGTATTGACTGACTGAGCGCTCGTTCGGTCGCGAATCGGGGAAGATATGCGGCTGCCCGCTATGTAGACGCGATTTGAGCGACGGAAAGCGAGGAGGAACGGCTATGCGCAGTGTGATTGTAGGAGCGGCAAGGACGCCGTTTGGCAAGTTGGGCGGGGCACTCGCTACGGTACCGGCAGTGGATCTCGGGGGTATCGCGATTGCCGAAGCATTGGCGCGCGCAGGGGTTAAGCCGGCCGATGTGGATGAAGTGATCATGGGGATGGTGCTGCAGGCAGGTGCTGGTCAAGTTCCGTCGCGCCAGGCCGCACGCAAGGCAGGGTTGCCTTGGGAGGTGCCGAGCGAGACGATCAACAAGGTGTGTGCGTCTGGCCTACGGGCTGTGACGCTGGCTGATCAGTTGATTCGCTCGGGCGATATCGAAATCGCTGTGGCAGGTGGTATGGAAAGTATGTCACAAGCCCCGTACGCAGTACCTGGAGCGCGTTTTGGCCTGCGTATGGGGGATGGGCAACTCGTCGATCTCATGCAGTTCGATGGTCTGCGTTGCGCTTTCGAGGGTGTACCGATGGTGGCCCATGGCAGTACAGTGGCTCGCGAGTACGGCATCACCCGCGAGGCGCAAGACGCCTTTGCGCTGCGTTCGCAGCAGCGCGCAGTGGCCGCCATGGAGGCGGGTATACTGGCGCAGGAGATCGTGCCCGTGACGGTGCATGGCCGCAAAGGGGATGTCGTCGTCGATCGTGACGAAGGGCCCCGTCCAGACACAAGCCTTGAGAAACTGGCTGCGCTGCGGCCTGTCTATGATGCGCAAGGCACCATCACGGCAGGCAATGCGCCGGGTGTCAATGACGGCGCAGGGGCTCTCGTCGTGACGAGTGAAGCGCGCGCGAAAAAAGATGGGCTTCCGATTATGGCGACGATTCTCGGTCATGCGCAAGTCGGCGCGCCAGCTCCCTATATCGCGACGACACCTGGGCTTGCGGTGCAAAAGCTGCTGAAGCAGACCGGTGTTCAGCTAGATCAGATCGACTTGTTTGAGATCAATGAGGCGTTTGCGGCAGTGACGTTGACCAGTGAACAGATTGTGGGTTGGGACCCTGAGCGCGTGAATGTCAACGGCGGCGCCATCGCTTTCGGACACCCGGTCGGCGCGAGTGGCGCGCGCATCCTAACGACACTGCTGTACGAGCTGAAGCGTCGCGGCGGAGGGCTTGGCATCGCTGCGATCTGCAGTGGCGCCGCGCAAGGGGATGCTGTATTGGTACAAGTACCTAGAGAGGAACGATGACAGTGGCGGGCATCAAGACAGTGATGGTGGTAGGGGCCGGTCAGATGGGCAGCGGAATCGCCCAAGTCGCCGCCCAGGCAGGTTACTCTGTGATCATGCAAGATGTGCAAGAGGCGTATGTCGCTCGCGGGATCCAGACGATCACGACGAGCTTGGCGCGTCTTGTCAAAAAAGGTGTGCTCACAGACGAACAAAGCGCGGCTGCACTGGCGCGCATCCAACCGGTGACCGATGTGACTGCCGGCGCGCAAGCGGATATGGTGATTGAAGCGGCCATCGAGCAGATGCCGATCAAGAAGGAGATCTTTCGCAAACTAGACGCGGTGACGCCTGCGCACGCGATTCTCGCTACGAATACTTCTTCGCTGTCGATCACGGATCTTGCGGCGTGCACCAAACGTCCGGAGCGCGTCATTGGCATGCACTTTATGAACCCAGTGCCAGTTATGAAGTTGGTCGAAATGATTCGCGGGCTGCAAACCTCAGATGAAGTTTACCGCGAGGTGGAGCAACTGGCGATCAGTTTTGGCAAGACACCGGTGGCCGTACGCGACTTTCCGGGCTTCATCTCCAATCGCGTCTTGATGCCGATGATCAACGAAGCGATCTACTGTCTGTATGAAGGTGTGGCGGAGCCGACTGCGATCGATGAAATCATGAAACTCGGCATGAATCACCCGATGGGGCCACTGCAGCTAGCGGACTTTATCGGGCTCGATACCTGTCTCTATATTATGGAGGTCCTTTTCGACGGGTTTGCGGACTCTAAGTATCGCCCTTGTCCTTTGCTTCGCAAATACGTGGAGGCCGGTTGGCTTGGCAAGAAGTCGGGACGCGGCTTTTACGAATACGCTCAGGCGTGACACTCTCGCTTTCGGAAAAGAGGGGACACCATGAATCTGCGGCTTGACGGCGAGCAAGAGGCGATGCGCAGATTGGTGCGCCAGTTTGCACGCGACGTGATCGCGCCGCGTGCCAGTGAAATCGATGAGAAAGACGAATTCCCACGAGATGTGCTCAAGAAGATGGCGGATCTCGGACTCATGGGGCTGCCAATCCCTGAAGAGTGGGGCGGCATCGGCGCGGATTACTTGTCTTATATGCTGGCGATCGAAGAAATCTCTTACGCCAGCGCGACGGTAGGAGTCATCTTAGCAGTGCATACGTCTGTCGGAACGATGCCGATCCTCCATTTCGGCACTGAGGAACAAAAGCAGCGCTATGTGCCGAAACTCGCAGCTGGCGAGTGGCTAGGTGCTTTTGCGCTGACTGAACCGGGAGCTGGTTCTGACGCGCGCAGCATCAGCACGCGCGCTGTGCGCAGTGGTGATGCGTATATTTTGAATGGCGGCAAAGTCTTTATAACGAACGGCGGCGAAGCGGACTTATACACAGTGTTTGCCGT
>JAPNUP010000075.1 GCA_026627345.1 Bacillota bacterium
AAGGCACAACCACCGCATTCTGGCGGAGCTGACGGGATTCGAACCCGCGGTCTCCTGCGTGACAGGCAGGCATGTTAGGCCACTACACCACAGCTCCAAGCTTCTCTCGACTGCTAACGCATTATAGCACTGCTTGCCACCCGAGTGCAAATCGCGACAACAAGTGACACAGCCGAGAGGCTTTTGTAGGGATGCGCGCGCTCATGGCGCGGTAAAACTGAAGACGCGTGTAGCCGTGATACCAGAGTGCAGCGAGTACCAAGGCAAGTACGTGTTCCCTTGATAGATGATGCCTTGTACCAGCGTGCCATCGATGTCCATCAGTCCGCTGCCTTTGTATGCGTAAACGGTACTGACAGCCACGAGTGCAGACCAGATGACATACGTGACGCCATCTACTGCGATCGCCTTGAACGGTTGGTTCTGGACAAACACCTGTTGCTCCGTATAGGTTTGACCGCGCAGTGCCGAAGTCGGATAAGCGCTGCGTAGCGCACTGACGCTCCCAAGATAGACATCGAGATCCACGTATCCTTTGATACCAGGCACCGTACCTGTATCGGAATATTGCCAGAACGTCCAGGCGGTCCACCCGCTTGCATCCGCCGGATGCGTCACGTTGTAGTTGGCTACCCACAGTGGAATCGTGCCGAGCGACGGATCGAGATGGGTCGATGCGAAATTCGGATTGGTGTAAAGGATCGGTTGCATCTCGGTCTGTGTGCGCACTTCCTGCATCCACTGATTGATCCACGTCAGCAATGTCGCATTGTCGAGCCCCCCAGTGCTCTCGATATCCAGCACTGGCGGCAAACCGTTAAAACCGCCCGCGGCCTTCACCGTTTTCACATAGAAGTCGGCCTCTGCAACAGCCGTATCAGCACCAGGTTGCGCATAGTGATAGCTGCCTCGGAGAATACCTGCCGCCTGTGCATCAGGATAATTCACTGCAAACTGCGGATCGGTCAACGTCTGACCTTCTGTCGCTTTGATGAAAGCGAAAGAGATGCCCGCCCCAGCCACTTGCGTCCAGTCAACACTCCCTTGATAAGCAGACACATCTATCCCTCTGGCATACTGTGGGCTTCTCGTTTGCATACATCCCGTCCTTTCCAGAATAACGGCGTTAGCCGCTTATTCTTCCCGCAGACGGTGGTGCGACAGCACCATGTCACCGTCTTTCCAGAATAACGGCGTTAGCCGCTTATTCCTGAGTGTATGAGAACGGACATCTGACATATGTAGGAAGACAAGCACCACTTGGGTCATCAGGCGTCACGAACGCATCGAAATCCGATGTTTCCCGTGGAACTTTCTGGCGTATTAGACGATCGCGCAGCCACGCGGTAGCGGTTGCAATAAGACTTGTGACAGAGATACGAGCCGCCACGTGTGACTTTGGCTGTACCGCGATGCGGACCTTTCGGATTACGATGCGTACTTTTCAGATGATAGTCCGCACTAAACCAATCTTCACACCATTCCCATACATTCCCGCAGACGTTGTAAAGCCCATACCCATTGGGCGCATAAGCATCTGCCGGGGCGGCGCCGAAGTATCCGTCTGAGGCATGGTTGACATCAGGGAACTTGCCTTGCCAGATGTTACACATGTGTTTGCCGTCTGGGTGAAGTTCGTCCCCCCAGGCAAAGCGTTTTTGGACCAGTCCTCCGCGCGCGGCGCACTCCCATTCTGCCTCCGTAGGGAGACGTTTGCCGGCCCATGCTGCATAGGCTTTGGCATCGTGCCAGGAAATGTGCACGACCGGGTGCTTCTCTCGGCCCGCGAGATCCGAATCAGGCCCTTCCGGATGTGCAAAATCGGCACCTTCGACCAACCACCACCACGGGGTATGTTGCACCACCTGCTGCACGGTTTGCGCAGTCTTCGGTGATACAAACTGTCCGAAAACAAAGGAAGCGCCAAACCGTTCCGCCTCCGTCTGGTAGCCCGTGGCTTTTACAAAAGCGAGAAACTGCGCATTGGTTACCGTGCATGCATCGATCCAAAAAGGTGGCAACACGACTCGCCGTACGGGTCCCTCCCCATCGCGCGCAAAACCTTCCCGGTCCTCTGTCCCCATCAAAAACTCGCCGCCGGGCACATAGACCATTTCGTTGTCACCCACTGGTGCCTTGTGCGCATGCGCGCCGTCAGATGGCCACTGCGCAGAGATAGCGGTCGTCTCCTTCGTTTCTTTGGCTAGCCGACTCGGGGTACAACAGCTTGGTTGATCCACTTATTCGAACTCCCTTGGATGACGTCTACGCAACTCCTCTACCGCATCGCCACGGCCGGTCTTTTGCAATCGCTCTGCATAAGCTTTCAGCTGACCTTTCGCATGATACGGGCCACCTTCTTGGATGACTGTCCATAAAGGATCGACGTCGCCGTTCATCGACATCATCGCTTCGTCATGCCATTCACTCAGCAAGTAGACTGCCTCTCGGCACACCTCTGGATGCAAGGCTGCCACGTTGGTCTGCTCATACGGATCCTCTGTGAGATGGTATAACATCTCCTTGTCAAAGAGGTGAAAACCGTCATGATACGTGCGCATATACAGCCACTCGCCAAAGCGAACACTGCGTTGGCAGACGTGGGCGCACTGGGAGATCACGAGGTACGGGCGGCCTGCAGGGCCCCGATTTTGCAAGACTGTCGCAAAGCTCTGGCCATCCCATGCGGCGGACGGCGTCACGTCCAACAGTTGCGCGAGCGTCGGGACGAGATCAAGGTGATAGTGCAAGTCGTGGTCTACCTGTCCGCCCATAGCGCCCGGCCAGCGAATAATCATCGGTATCCGACAAGTCCCCTGGTCCGCTGTGCCATGCTCGCCATAGATGCCGAGTTGGCCCATATTCTCACCGTGATCAGCCGTAATCACGATGACCACATCGTCGTAAACCCCTTGTTCCTTGAGCGCCTGCAACACCTGCCCGATATGCGCGTCCACATACCGAATGCCGCCATCGTAGCCGTCCACCATTTTCTTGAGACTATCCATATCGGTCAGTTCCCCAGGGTAGCGCGGGTACTGATCAGAGGTCAGATTGTCAAACATATTGATCTCCTGCGCACTGTGCGGGCCGACTTTTTGCCGATGTCGTTCCAAGACTTCGGGAGTCATCCAAGACGGTAGCGGATCATCAGCGAATGGATTGCCGACTTGTTCTGGCGTGCGATACGGCGTATGTGGGTCCCAGTAGTTCACATATAGGAACCAGTCGTCTCGCTTGGCATTTTGCTCCACCCAGCGCAGCACAGTCGGCGTAACTTCCTCAGCGGACTCCATTCCGCCTTTGCCCGTGTTATACATTTCGTTGAACCCTGCGTAAAACGTCCATGACGAATGGCGCTCTGCAAAAGGACTGATTAACGCGCAGTGCATCCCTTTTTGGCGAAACACGCCTGGCAGGCTCTCTTGTCTCCCTAACCGATCGCGAAACTGTCGCTCCGGCCCTTCGTGGCGCAGATCCCCCGCCGTGCCGCCGTGACCGACGACGCCGTTGTGGATACCGAGCCGCCCAGTCATCAGCGCCGTTCGCGAAGGAAAGCACGGTGCGTCTGAGGTGTAGTAGTTGTCGAAGCGAATTCCCTCTTGCGCCACTCGGTCGATGTTTGGAGACGTATTACGCGGGTACCCGTAGCAACCCAGATGATCAGGCGAAGTCGAATCGATATCGATGAATAAAAACCGCATGCTAGTCGCGCTCCTTTTATGTAGACTAGACGATCTTGAGTCCAAAATACTGCGCAAGCGCCGCGTGATACGCTTCTTTAGAAGGCGGACGAAAGACTTGCACACCTTGCGTGCTAAAGAGATGAAACTCTTCTCCGGACACCGTGTACCGTCCGTCTGGCGTAAGCAGAGAGACCATGGCACCTTGCCTGAAAATGGAGTCCGGCGCATGTTCGCACCAGTACGACACCATAAGAAAATCCTTGGGCAGTTGACGTTCTTCAGTAAACGAGTAGAGGTCTCGCCACATGTCCCCTTTTTTCTCCGCCAGCATCCAGCCCCACTGCTCATCGCGTGTGAAACGGTACGTTTCCGTTCCCTGTACTTGCTCGAGCCCCTCGACGAGGCGCAGTGGCTGGCGGGCGATAACCCCTCCCACGCCGACATCGCACAAGTACACTTCACCGTCTACCTCTACTTTTAGCACGTGATGCCGTCTTTTTGGAGGCGGATCAGGTTCATCCCGCCAAAAACGAGCGAAGTGACTCGTCACACGAAAGCCGATCGTTTCTAGCAGCCAACCAAACAGCGCGTTCAACTCGAAACAATAGCCGCCGCGACGGCGAATGACGATTTTATCGTACAAGTCGCCAATCTCTAAAGATAGCGAGACAGCTCGGATGATATCGAGATTTTCATAAGGGACTGTGAGTAAGTGCTGGGTCTGCAAAGTCTTTAGCCAGTGGAGGGTGGGCTGAGCGTGCTCTGTACACCCGATGCGTGCCAGATATCGCTGTACGAGGAGCTGATCCGCCTGAGAGGTCCCCATTTCTTGTCACCTCCTTACGAGTGATTGTTTACAGCGATGAACCCAGTATACATCGATAGGAGTCACCAGAATCAGCCGAATCGCACATTTCGTAGCCAATCCCGGCCATTAGGCATAGATTAGCCACGTGATTCAGCGTAAGATAGGCTTATCCAGAAAAGTGAAACCATTAACGCGCGCGGGTGGAGGGGTTCGCCATGAAGATGATCATCGCGATCGTGCAAAATAGTGACGTCCACAGGTTGTCCGAAGGCCTTGTCAAGACAGGCGTTCGCGTCACCAAGCTGGCGTCGACAGGCGGCTTTTTGCGCGCCGGCAACACGACTTTCATGATTGGCGTAGAAGATGCGCGTGTAGAGGATGTCTTGGCGCAGATCAAGAAAGGCTGTCAGCCGCGCGAAGAATATACCCCTCCTTTTACCACACTCGAGAACACGGACCCTTTTAACACCGCATCAGACGAGACGGCTATTCCGTATTCCGGTTCGGTTCAAGTCGGAGGCGCGACGGTGTTCATTCTCCCGATTGAGCGGTTCGTGCGTTATTAAGGCCGATGCGCACTAGGCCAGGTAGCACGAGCGTACAACCTTCTGCCTGGCTGGCGCGCACAGGTGTCTCACACCTATGGACTTATGCCCGTTAGGGCTTTTCAGTGGCGGCGGTTCGCGCCTGTGCGACGATCTCCTTCATCCCCGGCCAGTGCATCCAGATGTCTTTCATCGGCTCCTGCCAGTGATCGCGGTCAAAGGCTGGGTGCGTCACACGAAAATAAAGCGCATAGCGAACCTGCGCAGATACATTCGGCGCAGTGCCGTGCGCCAGTTGATAGTGCGCAAGTACCACATCTCCCGGTTCCACCTGAAGTTGTTGAGGCTTCGGCATCTCCACTTTGGGCATGCCGTCGAGAAGCGCTTCAGCCCCATGCTCTTGAAAATACCGCTCATAAGCATGATGAGTGCCTGGCCATACTGTGAGACTGCCGGCGTTGTCTTGTCTGGCCGCGCTCAAGTAGACCCCGACTAGAACCGTGAAATTCTGGATCACTCCTTTGGGAACGCCGTTATTCGGTGAGTGCATGCCATCGAGGTGCGGATGCGGCCTTCCGGGTGGATCCTTCATTTCCGGGAAGCGCAGGGCAATCTGTGCACCCCGAGCCGGACGCACATTGCCTTCGCCGATTAGGCTTTCGAGTAGACTCACCACCGGGGTGCGGTTAAATAAGTCGGTGATCACGGGCGTCGCCTGAAGTTCTTTCGCATACGACTGCACCCGCATCGTGCTGACATCCTCGGCCTTCATGCCTTGCCCGATGGAATGATTGATCGCACGCAAAGCGTTATCGATCATCAGCGGTGCAATGGCACCTGACACTTTAATAAACCCGTTATCGTACATCTGCTGTTTTTGCCCAATACTTAGCGTCATCCAGCAACCTCCTGCTCCTGCGCAGATTCCTACGTGTCTAGCGTACGCTTACAGGAAAATGTGCTAAACTTCCCCATGGCTAAAGCCAGAGGGTTCTAAAAGCCTATACCATTGCACTCTCGCGGGCTCTCACGATGACTTTCGCCACCGCTACAACATCCTGCGCCTCATGTTCGGGCAGACTTTCTTTTTCGGACGACCCGCTCT
>JAPNUP010000015.1 GCA_026627345.1 Bacillota bacterium
GTACCCTGAAGCACCTGCCTTGATGGCTTCAAAAAGGGAATCTTCGGCGTCAGAAACTGTGAGGATCAAAATTTTTGCCTGCGGATCGTGTTCGCGGATCAGACGCGTCGCCTCGATGCCTGTCATGTGTGGCATGTGCACATCCATAATGACGACATCCGGTTGATGCTCTTGATACAGGGTAACTGCCATCTGCCCATCGCTTGCTTCCCCGATCACTTCGATGCCGGGCTGGCGGTTGATAATCGTGCTGACGCCCTGGCGAAACAACTCATGATCATCCACGATGCACACGCGAATGATCGGCAAGCTTGTGGGTTCCATAGCATTCCCTCTATTCATTGAATTGGTTTCCTTTTATCATACCCCCAATCACTGGACGTGGGAATGACGCAAACGGACTATTTACAAGTGCTCATTCGGGAGTCCGTGGAAAAGACTTGTGCTATACTTCCCTTGTCAGCTCACAAACTGGAAACGAGATTCGGACGGATGGAGAGGGATGTAAGTGCTACGCGAGACACTCGTCCAATTGGAACAAACGGTTAAAGAATTGGCGGATATCGATTTGGCGCTTGATGAGGCATCTATCGTCGCGGTGACCGACCAACGCGGTATCATTACGTTCGTCAACGATAAATTTTGCGAGATGTCTCAGTATGACCGCCACGAGCTGTTAGGACAAAATCATCGCATCATTAACTCCGGGCACCATTCAAAAGCTTTCTTTCGCGAGATGTGGCAAACCATCGCGCGCGGGAAGATCTGGCGCGGAGAAATTCGCAATCGCACCAAGGATGGCGCTTACTACTGGGTCGATACCACCATCGTACCGTGTGTCACAGACGAGGGAAAACCGTATAAATACGTGTCTTTGCGGATCGACATCACGAAGCGAAAAGAAATCGAAGAAACACTCAATACGCTGATCACAACGCTGCCTGATCTCGTCATCTTCCAAGATGCGCAGGGAAAGTGGTTGAGCGCGAATCATGCGGCCCTCGCGCTAGGAATGATCGATGAACATACGTACCGGGGGACGACGAGTCGAGACTTGGCCATCGCGGCGCCACAGGCGCGAGAGTGGCTACAGGCGTTATCACTGGTCGAAGAGCAGGCATGGATAGATGGCGTGACTAAAGAACAAGAACTGGAGATTCGAACGACGGCCGACGACTTGCGGATATTCTCCTTTCGCTGTGTCCCGGTATTTCACGACCAGGGTGAGCGAAGCGGGATGATGGTGCTCGGCGAGGATATGACAGAGCGACGACGGACAGAGGCATTTTTGCGTCGGGCCGATCAGATTACGGCTGCAGGCCAGCTCGCGTCAGGTGTCGCCCATGAGGTGCGAAACCCGTTATCAGCTTTAAAGTGGTCCCTTCTCCTATTGCAATCGAAGTACGAACAAGAAGGACTTATCCCTATGATGCTACAGGAAATTGAGCGAATCGATACGACTGTTGAACAGCTTTTGACATTGTCGCGCGACCGTGTTCATAGCTTCACCCGCGTCAATTTGCCGAATGTCTTGGAACAACTGATACCGATCTTGCGTGCCCAGGCGACAGATCGCGGAATCACCCTGTCGCTGTCTACTGAAGACGATACCCCGCTGATCTGGGCAGATGAGAACCAGATCAAACAAGTGCTGGTTAACCTTCTGAAAAATGCGATGGAATCGATCCCAGCCGAAGGACGCGTGGATGTACATGTTGTCGATCGACAGCACCGTGGTGTCACTGTGGAGATCACGGATACAGGTGTCGGGATGCCCGCGGAGATCGCGCTGCGTGCGGGCGAACCGTTTTTTACAACAAAACCGGAAGGTACAGGGCTTGGGCTCATGACATGTCATCAGATTGTCCGGCAACACGGCGGCAGTTTGGAGATCACTTCACGCGAAGGGCAAGGAACGACGATCACGGTCACGCTCCCTACTGCAACTGATGCAACTGAAACTTGCCCATCCGCAACCGGTGCGTTCTAAAATCACTGATAGCACAATTGAACTAGAGATGAGATGGTTCATTCGGATCTGGCCGAAGTCTACCAACATGTGTATAGTCTTGATAGGCAAGCCAACCCGATGAACAGACCAAAGCTTCACATACAAGGAGGATGGACGATATGAAACACATCGTACTCGCAACAGACGGTTCGGAACCATCTCAACAGACGATTCCTACGGTACTTGAATACCTGCGTCTGTGGCCAGCGTGCCGACTGACAGTTGTGTATGTTTCGCAAATGGAGAATGTGTACTTCGGCAGTGTGCCAGGGGTTCCAGCCGTTCCAGAGCCCGATATAGCGACACACGAAGCCGCAAGAATCAAGGCAGATGTGGTGGATGCAAAGTTTCGGGACGTTCGCGACCGCGTGGAGTTCGTACACTTGTATGGCCATCCGGCGACGATCATTTGCGATGTGGCGCAACAGCGTGGCGCGGATCTGATCGTCGTCGGAAGTCACGGACGCGGATCGATCGATCGACTGCTGCTCGGTAGCGTCAGTCACGGCGTGCTGAATCGCGCTAAGATGTCCGTGTTGGTAGCCCGTTAGTCACATGAAGCATAAGCCAGTCCCCCGTCTGTTTCGTCAGATGATCACTGATGAAACAGACGGGGGATTTTTTGTGAAATTAGTCCAAAAGGACTAGTTCATACCGTCCATTTGCGTCTGTTGGCTCCCTCCCATCTTCTCTATGCTGAATATAAGATGAAAGGAGGCGCCACATGGGCAGTTTGACGCTCGCACGCTGGCAGTTCGGCGTTACTACCGTCTATCACTATGCGCCGAACTCCCATTCTCATCTTGGATGAACCGACAGCCAGTCTCGACGCGAAGACCGAACAGGCCTTTTTGGATACCCTTTGGTCAAGCACAAAAGGACGTACGGTGATCTGGGTGACGCACCGTGTGACTGAAGTGACTCATGTTGATCGAATTGCTGTCATGTCGCATGGTACAATCATCGAACAAGGTACCCATACAGAGTTGCGAAGGATGAAGGGACCCTATAGAGCGCTGTGGGAAGCAAGCCATGAAGTGTGGGCGGGGTGATCTCATGAGAGTCTGGTTAAAGACGTGGAAAGAAGCGAACAACAACCGCGATCGGCTATTCGTTGATTTTATTGCACGGCACAGTGATCTCGTGATGATGCTCTCGGCCGCTATCTTGCTAGTGTGGGCGGTTGTCACATCCCAGTGGTTGTATGTCGGCGCCGTCATTGTTGTTGGTGGCTTCAGCTTCTTCCTAGGCTTTGTGGAGTCTATCGTACTTGCGGGGGCCTTCCTGATTTATGCTGTATGGAGTCATCTTCCCAGCCATCTCGACGCTGCCACGATCCTGATGGAAGTATTCGGCATGGGCTGCGTCGCGTGGTTGGGTTTTCGACACCGTGAAGCGCAGCGACAAGAGCGAGAACGCGTACGACAGGAAACCTTAGTGGAGTCCGTCATGCCGTGGGCAGTTACCAATGAAATTCGCACCTCCCTTGCTGCGATTCGGTACCTCTTGTTTCCGTACAGCGAGAAGATCGGCACTGGCGAATCGATCCCATCGATTACGAAAGCGACCGATGAGCTCCAGCGCATCGAGAAATTGTTCTACGAATATGAACAAGCGCGTGCAGTGCCCGATCATGACAAGTGAAAAGCGTCAACTTGCCACCGACATCCCGTAGAATTGATACTGATTCTTGCCTCGACCCTTGGCCTCATATAAGGCAAAATCAGATTTTCGAATTAACTCTGCGGCATCGCGACCATCTACAGGCAATACGGAGATGCCCATACTGACCGTAACCTTCACCTCAGCGTCCGGAAGAGGAATCGGTAACTGCATCACATTCACAATTCTCTTTGCGATCGCTTCAACGTCATCCACTTGCGCCCCGGATTTGAGCAGTAAAATAAATTCATCCCCACCAAGACGCGCAACGACATCGCCTTCTCTTACGACGGCCTGGATTCGATGGGCCACTTGCGTAAGCAAATGGTCCCCCGCGTCATGACCATAGCGATCATTGACTTGCTTAAATCCGTCGATATCTAGCATGCAGACCGCTCCAAACACGTGATCAATAGACACATATTGGTTAAGTGTATTCGTAAAGTATCGGCGATTAAACATTCCTGTCAGCGAATCGTGATAAGCTAACTGATTCAACCGCGCCTGCTGCCCGACTGCAGTCGCATACAAACCAGCGACTTCGCGCAGGAGAAACAGGAGAACCATAGCCCCTGTCAGCAAGCTCACCATTCGGGCCGCGTACCATCCAACCATATAACGTTGCCCCGAAACAAGTGTAATCGCAACGTCCATGAATGACGCGACGGCAGTCATCTGAAGCGCTAAATGCATGACGGAACGGGCTTTCTTAAGGTGATAAAACACCAAAATCACCGCCATAACACTTATGAAAAGAACACATAAACCGACGCCTGACGTAATGAGCAAATGATAGTTTCCCTGTTGAATAATCTCAGGCAAGTTTTTTGTCCCGTACAATGAAACGGTTACGGACACGATCACGAGAGCCACAGCCACGCCGGCTGCCACTACAACGACCTGTGTGACACGCTGTACTTTAGCGATAGGGGACCATTTCAGTTCCGCAAGGGCATAGATGCATATCCCTAAAGGGAAGCCCCCATGCCAGAAGACCCACAGCCACGTCGCTGTCTCCTGAGGTACCGGAAACCAGGCCACCTTCGGAAAGACCCCTGGGAAAAATAGCAGGTGGGGCAGTACGATCAGGCCTGAGAATAGATATGTCGCCCCGAGAATGGCAAACGAGACTCGCCTACTGACGACAAACTGACCGAACAGCAAGAAGGAGGTCACCCACTCCGACAGCATAATCATCGAGAGTACGCTTGGGAGAAAAGCTTGCAACTTCGGTGCAGACTGAGTGAAAACCGGTATGAGGACGACAGATAAGACAAGAAGGAAAGCCATAAACCCATAGGCCAGGAATCGTTGTCTCTTGGACACGCGAACGTCGAACAAAGAATCATAAGAAGGAATCGTCGGCTTCATTTCGACCTCTCCTTCCTGTACGAATACCGCACTATGTTATTCGACAAAAAGTGACAGTCTCCTGCCTATCCGTGTGTCATGTCTTTCGATTCGTTGTCATACCCGCTTATGACAGGCGCACCCCGGTTACTCCCCCTTTACGGACAGTTGATTACGCAGCGAGTCTCCGGTCAGACCGCTTCTCACAACGTGTACCCTCACGGTGACTTCAATCGGTATCTGACGATACACCTGCCGCCAATGTCCCTCTACCTGCCGCCAGTGACTCGGATACTTGGCAAAGAAAGCGTCGCCTAGGCCCAGACAGTCCGCCTGATACTGGTGCTGTAACGCATCCAACGCGGCCTGCACTTGCTGGCGCATTCTACTCTCTAGTAGATGCTCGGCAATACGTAAGTCCCGAGAATGATCGAGCGTCAGAGAACTGTTGTTTTCGAGAATGTCGTCTTGTGCCTCGAGGGCAATCGCCACTTTGGGTCCCTGTTGTCCCCAGTTCACTTGCACCGTTTTATTCAACACGATGAGTTGCGACGTAAACCAGTGGCCGACAGAAACGGGCACCGCCAGGGATTCCAATCGCAGTTGCTGTGACTGCGGCTGAATGAGGGCGAACCCTTTCGCGGCATCTCCGCGCAGCCACCCTACCATGCGGTCGCCGCGAAAAACCGCGACATCCGCCAGCTCAAACATGCCCCCTTTTTCCGTGGACGCTTGACTATGCACGATGCGGATACCGGACGCATACGGATCGCCTTTCCCTGTCATCGCCTTGATAAATTGAACGACGTTGATCGTGACACCACCGTGCCGCTGTTCAAGATCGGATATCGCATCGGCTGGCAACCGCGCCAGTGGATAAGCCAAGTGCATGATCGCGCCCGGCCGACACCCGTCGGCGATCACCAAATACGAACGCAGTCGAGCATCCGGATTACGCAGCGCCTCATCAAGCCCCTCGCTCATCCCGCGACGGGCCATCGATTCCCCGATGACGATCACCCGTCGATCCCGCAAAAAGAAGCGGCGAGACATCGCTCGCTGCACGGAAGTACCCGCCAGCGAGACCGTGGGCCCTGTACCAGACTCGAGTACGAACGCCTTGGCTTCGCCTGTCGGTCCCCCGCCGTTTGGGTTACTTGACAACTCGCTAGGGCGGGCCACCTGCGTGTACACGCGAACCTCCGACTTGGGATTGTGAGGCTGCACCAATTCGATCCCGGTCGCCGTCACGATCCCGAGTTCATTGATCTCTGTGGAGTCCCAGCAACCCGTGCACAAGAGCGTCAGCGCAGCCATGCCGAGGTATCCCCAACCTTTGGGCTTCATCTCAGGTGGTGCCTCCTTGTCGTTTCTTGAGCCCTGGTATGCGGTTGGCGGGTGTCGTCGCATCCGATTGACGCGTCTGATTCCCCTTGTTCTCCTGTCTAGGACGCTTACGCATGCCCCACCAAGGCCTGCGAACCGCCTCGTTTTTCAGCCCTTCTACATTGAGAGGCGCCATCGGTGACATGTAGGGCACACCGAAAGAGCGCAGGCTGCATACGTGTAACATGATACAGATCACCGAAAACACGATGCCGAAGATCCCAAACAGCCCCGCGAGGATGATGACCGGGAAACGCAGCATGCGGATGGCGATGGCAAAGTTAAACCGTGGGATGGTGAATGAGGCGATCCCTGTCACCGACACGATGATCACCATCGGCGCCGAGACGAGACCTGCCTGCACCGCTGCTTGTCCGACAACGAGCGCGCCGACGATACTGATCGCAGACCCGAGCGCTTTGGGCATCCGCACACCCGCTTCGCGAATCGCCTCGAACGTCACTTCCATGATGAGCGCTTC
>JAPNUP010000130.1 GCA_026627345.1 Bacillota bacterium
CGATGCAGCACGTGCCATCGGCATCACCGACCGAATTGGAACCCATACGCTTCGCAAAACGTTCGCTTATCATGCGTACATGTCGGGGACAGATATTACCCGCCTGCAAAAGCTACTGAATCATTCCTCCCCATCGATCACACTTGCATACATCGGGATCACCCAGCAGGAACTCGACAACGTGTATCTGAGTTTGGAGTTATGATGTAGTCTGTACGAGATGTAGACTCTATTAATAGAAGAAACTCGTTTTTAATTTCCACAAACATGGATGCTATAACTTGACCATTAACCGAAGATGGTAGAAAGTAGCTTCCTTGTACACATCGTTAACCAGTCATTATGTCTTCGATCGGAGCTGTTACCATTGGACATCACCATGCTAGGAGGCGCCGAGATTGGCGCTACATGCATATGGTTTCGCACAGCCACGACCCAGTGGTTAGTCGATGCCGGAACGCGCATGAATGAACTAGACCCACTACCGAATCTGGCACTCCTTGAAACGCAACACGCCAAGATCGACGCCATCTTTATCACACACGCTCACCAAGACCATATCGGTGCATTACCGCTAATCTCCAGTATGTTTCCGACGGCTCCCGTCTATATGACCCAAGCCACGCTAGCGATCAGCAAAGTGATGCTAGCTGATGCGTTACACCTGAGTCGTCAGGATGGACATGCTAAGGTGTTCACCGAAGACCAATTGGATCAGCTCTGGCCACGGATTCACGTCATGGGACAGGATAAAGTGTTGAGCTGGCAGGGGATTCGCGTATCAACCTATAGCGCTGGTCATATCTTAGGGGCTGTTGCCATTGGGTTTGAGACCAACGACGAGGGGAGTGTCCTCTTTACAGGAGACTATTCTGTTGCACCTGGACGTCTCATCGGTGGCCTGCGCATACCACACGGCACGCGCTATGATGCGGTCATCTCGGAATCCACCTACGGCTCACGCTTACATGAGAATCGAGCACAACAAGAAAAAGCACTGGCACAGCAAGTGTCTGACGTGATTCAACAGGGTGGTTTTGTTCTCATTCCTGCCTTTGCCGTGGGACGCGCACAAGAAGTGTTGATGATCTTGCAAAACGCCATGCGCTACAACAAAGAGATCAAGCCGTTCCCGATTGTCGTCGATGGTCTTGTGCGTTCCATTTGTCCCATCTATGAGTCGTATCCCCACTTGCTACAAGGACCTGCCAAGCGATTGATTCATACAAAGGGCAGACTGTTCTCTCCAGAAGATATCTTTTTTGTGAAAACGGCTGAACAACGTCAATCCGTGGTGCAACAAGGGAAACCTTGCTGTGTCATCAGCTCATCGGGGATGCTTTCAGGCGGTCCTGCGATTTTTTACGCACATGCACTCGTTGGCGATGCCAAGAATGCCGTCTTGTTAACCGGGTATCAAGATGAAGAATCCCCTGGACGCTTATTGCTTACCATGGCCAAAGAATCGCCTGAAGAGAGACGATGGATCTTACCGGATCGCGTCGTACCTGTACGCGCTAAAGTAGGACTCTATTCCCTCTCTGCCCATGCCGATCGCAGAGAACTTGCCCAAGTGGTTGCCCACGTGCGCCCCCACGCCGTATGGCTTGTCCATGGGGATGAGGAGGCGAAAGCTGGACTGACACGCGAGTTGCGTTCCTATCTACCCTCCGCTCACGTTCATGCCGCCGTGGTAGGCGAATCTTTCAACGTACCGGTTCGTGAACCTGCACACATCGTGCTCCCGCAAACCGAAGAGCCGATTCGCGCCACATCGTGGAAGGGACAAGTCCTCGCCTTCAAGGAGAACGACATGCTTCTTCTTGGCTATTGCACCCAACAAGCGGGTGGAACCTGTCACGTGACCTTACAAGATGGCACCACCAAGCGCATCCCTGTGGATTTCGTCAAAGAACCGCTAGGGCGTGTTCCTGCAGGAGAATCACCCAACGAGTATATGGTAGGACTGATCGCTGCTGCTAAAGCCTGTATCGAGGATGGCCGTTATTTTGGGTACCGATCGGCTGAGCGTTTAGGGTATCTGATCGCAGAACAAGGGGGCCTCCTGCCTCCAGCTGATCCCTATGGTAAGGATGAGGTCATGGACAAGTTAGAACCCTATGGGTGGAGAAAGACGGAGGCCATGTCACTCACACAGGTGTTTCGCGTGTTTGTTGCGTTTCCCTGGGCGATTTCTGATGCATTGAAAGCGGAGATCGAGGGAAAAGAAGTCCATGGGTGGCGGTATCTGATCGAGCCACAAGTCTATCCACCTGCCTTGCAAAAAGAAATAGAACAACTGGCCCATCGTTATGGGTTTCGGATACAACCACCCAAAGTGTTCACTCAGGAGCAACGCATCCTTGTGTCGATCACGTCTGACCATCCAACACTCGATACCCAGATGATCGCCGATCAGTTGCAACAAGTCGTCGGGGGAAAAGTCCACGTCATGCGAGCCGATGATCATGAACAAGGATCACGCTTGGAACAAAATGAAGCGATGCGTCGTATTCGCGAGATCATGCCGGATTCATTGGGCGTCTACAAAATTGGGGCGGATACCACTCAGGGGATCATCAAGGTGTCTGTGTATTTCCCTGAT
>JAPNUP010000134.1 GCA_026627345.1 Bacillota bacterium
CAAGAGATGTCCGGCGAGGCAGGCCCGCCTGCGTCCGTTACCGAAGCCGGTGGCGATGGCGTTATCCCGCCTTCCGGCGACAAAGGCGGTGAGTCCTAATGTTGTTCGGGATCCCGATTACCGGCCAGACCATCAGTTACTTCGTACTCGCTCTTATCATCATGATCTCCGGCGTCATGCTCATGAGCCTTAACAAAGTCATGCACATGGCAGTCGCGCTCGGCGGCGTGTTTCTCGGCGTAGCCGGCATCTTCATTCTGCTTGGCGCAGACTTCGTCGGCATGGTGCAGATCCTGATCTACGCGGGCGCGATCACCATCTTGATGGTCTTTGCCCTTATGCTCACGCAACGCGGCGACGATACCGCCAGCCCATCCGCTAACGGATGGCGGACCGCCGGCGTACTGGTCTTCGTCGTTCTCCTGTGCGGTGCTTTCTTACTGGTGCTGCGCGGCACGACTTGGCCTGTTAGCCAGAGCGCGGTCAACCCGTACTCGCAACCGACCGTGAACCTGATCGCCAACGCGCTCTTTCACGCTTATACCGTACCGTTTGAACTCGTATCCCTGCTACTCACCGTCGCGCTCGTCGGCGCCGTGGTCATCGCTCGCAAGGAGGAGGAATAACACATGGCTTTGCAACCGTTTCTCGCGCTCGGCGTCGTCCTTTTCGGTCTCGGCCTGTTCGGCGCACTCACCAAGCGCAACATTATCATCGTCCTGATCTCCATCGAGATGATGCTAAACGCGGCCAATATCAACCTCGTCGCCTTCTCGCACTTCAGCCAACCTGCCAGTATCGAGGGCCAAGTCTACGCGCTTTTCTCGATCGCCATCGCAGCGGCAGAAGTCGCAGTCGGACTCGCGATCTTGCTGGCTTACTTTCGCTCGCGCAATAGCGCCGATGTCAAGGACGTCGACTTGATGAAATGGTAGACGGATCAGCCGTCTCCCGCGCACTACTCGCGTGCCACACTGGCGCGCATTTGGAAAATACGACTTGCCCGTTAGGTAGGTGATGGTATGCAGAATCTGGCTTGGTTGATTCCCGCAATTCCGCTGCTCATATACGTGATCTTGTTGATTGGCGGCAAGCGCATCGGTGAAGTGGCCAGTGCCACTTTGTCCGTGCTTGGCGTGGGCATCGGCTTTATCCTCGCGCTCATCGTCATGCAGGCGGTGGCCGCTCACGGGCCGGTAGCGCCCAAGGTGTGGGACTGGCTGCCTTTCGGCCCGACGCCGATCACCGTCGGCTTTGAGGTCACGAGCCTGAATTCGCTGATGCTGGTCGTCGTCACATTCGTCAGTACGCTCGTGTTTCTTTTCTCGCGGTCGTACATGCACCACGACGATCGCTTCGTGCGCTTCTATCAATATCTCAATTTGTTTGTCTTCGCGATGCTCGGGCTCGTCATTTCCCCTAATACGCTGGAGTTCTACATATTCTGGGAATTAGTCGGCGTATGTTCGTACCTGCTCGTCGGATTTTGGTACTACAAGCCGGAAGCCGCTGCGGCAGCGAAGAAAGCATTTATCGTCACGCGCATCGGTGACGTAGGACTGTTCATCGGCATCATCTTGCTGTACCTGGCGACAGGTACCTTTAACTTCAATCAAATGTTTGCAGGATCAAACGTTTCGGCGCCGCTCGCCACAGGCTCCACAGCAGGGGCGCTGGCGACTGGCAGCGTGGTGCCAAACGCCTGGTTTGCGCAGCACGGTCTGTTATGGGCGCACTGGCACACACTCTTTGGGATGACCCCTTACGGGTTCGTGACGCTCGCGGCGATTCTCGTGTTCATCGGGGCGGTCGGCAAGTCCGCACAGTTTCCGCTGCATGTCTGGTTGCCAGACGCGATGGAAGGCCCGACCCCAGTGTCCGCCCTCATTCACGCCGCGACCATGGTGGCGGCAGGTGTATACCTGGTTGCCCGCATGTTCCCGCTATTCACCGCTTCGTCTGGCGCTAGCGAGACCGTGGCGATCATCGGCGGCATCACCGCCATCCTCGCGGCGTCTATCGGGCTTACGCAGCGAGACATCAAACGCGTGATCGCCTACTCTACCGTCTCGCAGCTCGGGTACATGATGCTGGCGATGGGTGTCGGCGCCTATGTATCCGGCGTTTTTCACTTGATGACGCACGCCTTTTTCAAGGCGCTTTTGTTTCTGGCGGCAGGCAGCGTCATTCACGCAATCGACACGCAAGACCTGCGCGAGATGGGCGGTCTGCGAAAGTTCATGCCGATCACGCATATCACATTTCTTGCAGGGGCGCTGGCGCTGTCTGGCATCCCACCGTTTGCCGGTTTTTGGTCCAAAGACGACATTCTCTCTGCCGCCTTTGACTCCGGACATTATGTGCTCTACGCGTTAGGCTTGATCGCGGCGTTCTTCACGGCCTTCTACATCTTTCGCGTGTACTTTCTCACCTTCGGCGGCACCTACAAAGGCGAGAAACACCCGCACGAAAGCGGCCCTGCCATGACGATCCCGCTGATCCTGCTGGCCATCCTAGCGACGTTCGCTGGGTTTCTCAACGCGCCGTGGTGGCCTGAGATTGGCAACTTCCTGCAAGATCGCGGCCCGATCGGCTACGATCCGAGCGCGAATGTCCCGCTCATGGTGATCTCGGCACTGGTAGGGTTAGCCGGCATCAGCTTGGCGTGGTACACGTATAGCAGTGAAGGTCGTGCCGAGCGCATGGCGCAAAAGATGGGCTTTCTCTATAAACTCAGCTTTAACAAGTTCTACATCGATGAAGCGTACGGCTATATCA
Source organism: Bacillota bacterium (assembly GCA_026627345.1). GTDB lineage: Bacteria > Bacillota > Bacilli > Alicyclobacillales > SLC66 > JAPNUJ01. The sequence goes on from JAPNUP010000134.1 coordinate 2,779, forward strand.
TCGTTTGGCCTGTACGCAAGCTCGCGGACCTGCTGAACTTCATCGACCACTGGATTATCGACGGGATCGTCCGACTCGTCGGTGAAGCGACGTATCTCGGCGGCGTCAGTCTCAAATATTCGAACACAGGCCAAGTGCAGACCTACGGTCTGGTCACCTTGGTAGGCTTGCTTGTACTCGTCGCCGTGGCGATAGGCATCGGGGGGGTGTTGTAAGATGGCGAACGTCTTATTTCTGACCGTTCTGATTCCAGTCATCGCAGCCCTTCTGGTGTTGTTTCTCTCGTCGCGCGCGCAGGCTGTGATCAAAGGGGTCGGGCTGCTTGGAGCGCTCATCCCCGCGTTATTTGCCCTCGTCGCCTATATCGAGTTTCACCGCGGCGGTGTCACGACCGGCCTGCAGTATCCATTCGCCGTTACGTGGCTGACTGTGCCGAACGCATGGCTGAACATGCCGCTGAATATTCAACTCGCCTTTGGCGCAGACGGTATATCCTTGCCGCTCGTGCTACTCACAGGTGTGGTCAGCGTGCTTGCTGCCATTCGCAGCTTCAAGATCGAGTGGCGGGTCAAAGCCCACTACTTCTGGCAAATGCTGCTCGTCGCCGGCCTTTACGGCGTATTCGCAGCATCCGATCTGTTCACGTTTTTCTTCTTCCTCGAATGGACCTTGGTCGCTTGCTACTTTCTTATCGGCATCTGGGGTAACGAGCGGCGTCACTATGCGGCTACGAAGTTCCTGATCTACCGTGGCATCGCAAGCGTGGTCCTGCTCGCCGGTTTCATCGGACTCGCGTACGAGTACGCAGCGCAAGCACTGACCGCGAGCTCGATCATCTACTTCCCGTACGCGCCGCACTTGTTTACGCTATCGATAGGGCAACTGCTAGACGAGGCAAGCCGTTTCTCGCTACCTTCGACTGTGCAGGGGCCGCTGTTTCTCGTGTTCTTGCTCGCTGTACTGATCGAGGAAGCATTCGTGCCGTTTCACACGTGGCTTCCTGACACGCATGAGCAAAGCGACACGTCGACCAACATGCTGATCGGCGGCGTGCTGATGAAAGTCGGCCTCTATGTGCTGCTTCGTTTCGCAGTCGAGATGCTGCCAGAAGGCCTTGCCAAGTACGGTATGCTCGTCGGCGTGCTCGGTGTTATCAGCATCTTGTACGGTGCGTTTGCCGCGATCGCGCAAAAAGATTGGCGTCGCCTGATTGCGTTCTCGAATATCAGTCACATGGGACTGGTGCTGCTGGCGATCGCATCCATGAATGTGATCGGGCTGCAAGGCGCTGTGTTTATGCTCGTATCTTCAGGCCTGCTCACCGCATTGCTCTTTTACACCGTGGGGGCGCAAGCAGAGCGCACGAAGTCGTTCACCTTCAGCACGCTCGGTGGTTTGTCGAAGTCTTTGCCTGTGATCTCGGGCGTTCTCTTAGTGGCAGCGCTGGGATCGGTCGGACTGCCTGGCTTGTCCGGGTTCATCAGTGAATTCTCGCTTTTTGTCGGCAGCTTCGCCGTGTTCCCGTGGCTGTCTGCTATCGCGACGCTCGGCATGATCTTCGCAGCACTGTACTTACTGTACGCCATGCAACGCACGACGTTTGGCCCGCAGCGCGTCGAATACGACGGTCTCGTCGACGCCCGCGCCAGTGAGTGGGTTCCGCTCGTGGTACTGGTGGCGCTCGTCGTCTGGATCGGCGTCTATCCGGCCGTCCTAGGCGATGTGGTGCACGGCACCGTGCAGGCCATCGCGGCCAGGATAGGGGGTTAAGAGATGGACGCAGCCGGTTTTCTCACATGGGGCGGTCTATGGCGCGGCCTCGGTCCCGAAATGGTGCTGGCAGGCGCGGCCTTTATCGTCATGATCATCGAATTTATGACGCCGAATGGCAAGAAAGCCTTTGTACCGTGGCTTTCCGTCGTCGGTATACTCGGATCACTGCTCGTGGTGTTCTTTCGGTTCCACGTTGACTTCACAGCGTATTCTCTGCCAGTGACGGCCGTGGACGACTTCGGGTCAATCATGCAAGTGGTTATTCTCATCGCCGCGGCGCTTGTCGTGCTGCTGGCGATCGGTATGAGAAAGCAGATCGAATTGCCTTATGAGTACTCGTTTCTCTTGATGTTTGCCACGGTCGGCGCGATGATCATCACCGCCGCCACCGACCTGATCACGCTGTACGTCGGACTCGAACTGCTCTCGATCGCAAGCTATGTGCTGGTGGCGTTGTATCGCAAAAGCGCGCGGTCAGCCGAAGGTGGTCTGAAATACCTGATTCTCGGATCGATCGCGTCGGCGTGCATCTTGTATGGCCTGTCGTTCGTGTACGGCGTGACGGGATCGACCAGCATCTCGGTCATCGGATCGGCGCTGTCGTCGCAGTTCGCGAACTACTCGGGACTCTTGTACATGTCATTCGCACTGATCGTCGCGGGTCTCGCGTTGAAACTGTCGGTCGCGCCATTTCACATGTGGACGGCAGACGTCTATGAAGGCGCGCCGACCCCGATCACTGCCTATCTGGCGGTCGTATCCAAAGCCGCTGTGCTCGCATTTCTCCTGCGCGTACTGATCTTCGTCTTTGGCTCGAAGCTCGCTTCGTGGGATGTGCTCATCGCTTGGCTGGCTGTCATCACGATGGTGGTCGGCAACGTCGGAGCGCTCTCGCAACGAAACGTCAAACGGTTGCTCGCCTACTCTAGTATCGGGCAAGCGGGTTACCTCCTGTTGCCGCTCGCGGCGATCGGGCAGACCAGCGCGTCCAACAATGTCTGGCAGATGCTCTCGTCGACCGTGTTTTATGTCTTTGC
>JAPNUP010000152.1 GCA_026627345.1 Bacillota bacterium
TCGCAGTGTCTCCCAGTTCTCGGCGCGCGTATAGTGACCGCCGAACAGAGCTGCAGCTCCTTCGAGCGATAGTCCATGCGGTGTAGAGAAGTGAGCGAACACATCTTCTTCCTGCGCCTGCGGGAGAAATGAGAAAATCCCGCCGCCGTCGTTTTGCACTACGACAATCGTCAAGGCGATACGCTGTTGCTTCGCTGCCAACAAGCCACCGAGATCGTGCAAAAACGACAAGTCGCCGATCACCAGCGTACAAGGTACCGGCAGCGCAGCCGCTGTGCCAAGCGCTGATGAAACGACTCCGTCGATTCCGCTGGCACCGCGATTCGCCAACACGCGAATGTTCTTGTCTGTACACGGGAAAAACGAGTCTAAATCGCGCACGGGCATGCTGTTGCCAACAAAAAGACAGGCGCCATCTGGCAACATGTCTGCCAGTTCGGTGATGATACGACCTTCATTCAGGCGGCCAAGGGCACTGAGGTGTGCGGCCGTCGCTGCGCGTACACAGTCACGCCCCGCCTGCCACAACTTTGTAAACGCAGAGTCCGATGTAGTCAAGGTCAAGCCAGGACTCTCCATGAGGGCGTTCAGCCACTCTGCTGGTGAAGCCTGGATGGCATCAGTGGTGGATATAAACGGATCATTTTCCATCAGCGCTTCGTCGATGACGATGTGACGCGCCTCACGCCATAGACTCAGGCACTCGCCGAGTACCTTTGAAGTCGGGGTCGCACCCGTGCGAATGATTACGTCCGGCTGCGCCACGAGACGGTCCTCGATCGTCCATGCGCGCAGTAGCGTATCATACTCCCACAACACAAAATCATCGTCACGACAGTTCGTACGCGCCTGCGACAACGGGTCTGCGAGTAGCACCCACCCAGTGCGTCTTGCAAGCGCTCGTGCAGCGGCGGCCGTCTCCGGATCATCGCGGGGACCGCAGACGATGAGTCCGCGCTTGTACTGATGCAGACGTGACGCCCATAGCTCGGCTGAGGCCGGCGCTTGCCTTGACTCCGAATAGATACTAGTGGCAGGCAGACTCACGTCTCGCCCTTGCACTGCAGCTGTCTCCACAACAGGGGGCAGTAGCGGCTCACGCAATGGCCAGTTGATATGCACCGGGCCCTGGGGCGCCTGTGCAGCAATCGCCACTGCGCGGTTCGCCTGCGCCCGTGCATGGCGCATCATAAACGCAGACTCTTCTGGAACAGGCAGCTCGTAGAACCATTTAACGTAAGGGCCGTAAAGTCGCGTTTGCCAAATCGTTTGGTTCGCCCCTATCCCTCTGAGCTCGGGCGGCCTGTCAGCCGTCAGCAACAGTAGCGGTACCCGACTAAAATGCGCCTCAACCACAGCCGGCAAATAATTGGCGGCCGCCGTCCCCGAGGTGCAGATCAGCGCGACAGGTTGGTGCAAGGCTCGCGCCATGCCAAGCGCCAGAAAGGCAGCGGAGCGCTCATCTAGCACATTGTAGACCGTCAGACCAGGTTGTCGCGCGCAGGCGATCGTCAGCGGTGTGCTGCGCGAGCCCGGCGACACCACGACTCGTGAGACCCCTGATACGTATAGTTCGTGAACAAAATCTATGACTGCTTGTAAAGCCGGATTACGATCCATGATTAAGGCCTCTTTTCGGCAGGCATCTGTTCTAAGCCAAATGCAGTGCGCATCGGACGCATCTTCCACTCTGTCTCCGCCCACTCTACGGCCGCTTCACTGTCTCCCATAATGCCGCCTCCCGCAAATAGGGAGAGCGCTTCGGGGCGCACCAGTGCACAGCGAAGCGCCACGACAAACTCGCCATTGCCCGCGCTGTCGATAAAGCCAAACGGCCCCGCGTAATACCCGCGATCGAGCGGTTCGCGATCCCGGATGACCGTGCGCGCATCCTGTCGCGGAAATCCAGCGACCGCCGGTGTCGGATGCAACGCCTGCACTGCGCTGAGCACCGTCTGGCCTTCACGTAGACGCCCTGTCACCGGCGTATGAAGGTGCTGCACATGGACCAATTTCAAAATGCAAGGGGTCGGTGCACACGTCACGTCCTGTGCGAAAGAAGCGGCGGCCTTCAACACAAAATCCACCACCGCCTGATGCTCAGCGCGGTTTTTCTTGCTGTCCAGCAGTTCCTGCATCAGTTGCTCGTCTTGAGCTCGATCCGGCGAACGTACGGTGGTGCCTGCTAAACAGTCGATCGCCACCGTCCCTGCTTGTACACTGATCAGGCGCTCTGGGCTCGCGCCAAGGAACACAGCGTCGTCACGTCCAAACAGAAACAGCGTGCTATCAGAGAAAGTATCACGCAGCGTGCCGAGCGCTTTGGCAACCCGCGCGCGCGCATCGCATGCGTAATCGACACGCCGGGCCAAGACGACTTTACGATAGCGCCCGGCGCGAATATCAGACGCCGTCTCTGCAACGGCCATCTGATATCTGGCGTCATCCACCGGTCGTGCATCGCAGGCAGTGTCTGTGCTCGCCTTTGCTGCTACCGGTTCCCGTTGCCCCGCTTCCTGACACAAGGTGTATAGCTGTGCCAAGTCGCGCGCAAGCAAGACCGGGTCACTATCGGGTTGCACGCGCTGCTGTACCGAGACGGTGATCGTCGGTGTTCGTAAACTGACACCCGCCCGTTTGTGAACATGGATCCGCGGCAGCACGAGAGCACCGCCTGGCCAATCCTGCCAGACAGCGTCGCGCGGCCCTTCTGGCGCAAAAGCGAATCCGCCATACCCGAGCAACGAGCAGCCCACGCCGACTGAGGCTTTGGCCACTACAGTCTCCCACTGCGCCGCGACATCTGCGACCGCATCCTCGCCATCCCCGACGATTTCCTGAATGGCGCCAAGCGCGCAGCGTTCTTCGCCGCGTGGACTCAGCCAGTAACCACGCCGGGCACCTGCCACGCCGCTTGTGACCAAAGCCTGCAAATCACAGTCGGCGAAAGGCGGCAACGAAACGCAGGCGACAATCTCTTCGCCTAACGCCTGCGCGCGCAGGACAGCCTGAGTCAGTGCCTCTGACAAAGTCGCAACGATCCCTGCAGTCAGCACCTCTTTATCCGTCAGAACCATGCGCCAAGTTCCCTTCGTAGCAATTTTCCAGCCGCATTACGAGGCAGACTACTCGCGAATGCAATGTGCGTTGGCGTCTTGTACCCAGCCAGCTTTCCCCTGCAAAAACCGATCAACTGCTCACTCGACACCTGGGCTCCTTCGCGCAGGCGCACCACAGCCACTGGGCGTTGTCCGAAGCGTTCATCGGGCAGCCCTGTGACGCCCGCTTCCAGCACGTCTTCGTGTTCAAGTAACACGGCCTCCAGCTCTGCGGGGTAGACGTTTTCTCCACCGGAAACGATCAGATCGCTGCGTCTGTCAAGCACGTAGAGATAGCCATCACCATCGAGATAACCGAGATCTCCCGTATGCAGCCAGCCATCCTTAAAGGCCGCTGCGGTAGCCTCTTCGCGCCGCCAATAGGAAGACACCAAGGTCGGTCCGCGCAACACGATCTCCCCAGGTTCCATAGCGGGTTGCTCGACGCCGTCGTGCACGATGCGTAGTGCTGTACAAAGAAGTGGTTTACCGGCAGATCCGAGCTTTCTGAAGGCGTCTTGTGGAAGTAAAGTCACCGCTTGGCTGTTGGACTCTGTGAGCCCATAGCTTTGCGACACCGCCAAGCCGACTGCCGCCGCACGTGCCAGCAGCGGTTCGGGAGCCGGTCCTCCGCCGAGCAAGATACACCGCACACTCGTTGGCCACGGTGTCTGTCCGCGCTCGCGCAGCAAATCCGCCAACATAACGCTAACCACCGATAACAGCGTGACACCGTGCTCTTCAAGGGCATCAAGCACCGCCACCGGGTCAAAGCGATCGTGAATCAGTGCTGTCGTTCCGTATAGGAGGCTGCGCATCAGCACAGCCTGACCCCCGACGTGAAAAAGCGGCATGGCAGTGAACCATACATCTTTCTTATCCAGTCCGAGACCAAAAGCAGAGGCTGTAGCACCGTAAAAGTGGTTGCCGTAGGTAATCATGGCGCCTTTAGGCTTCCCAGTGGTTCCTGATGTGTACATCAGACTCTGTACACGTTCAAGCTCGATCCATGGTGGCGTCAGCGAATGTTGC
>JAPNUP010000025.1 GCA_026627345.1 Bacillota bacterium
ACTCGTACTCATCGTCCCAGGCGCACTTCTCATCATCTCACAACTCATCAGCCTCTTTCGCACGATCTGGAAGGAAGTTGACGCGAAGAAGCCAAGCGAAGCAAAGCCAGAGGCTTAAGTTCGTGTGACTGGGTCAAAGAGTAGTAGATGGAGCGGTTCTGAAGCTTCCACTTGGGGGGCTCAGGACCGCTTTCTCGCTTTGGATGCTGGTTGTGGGCTATGCGGGTGGGCTACTGTGCCCCACCTCTACGTGGTGACTCCGTCATCTACGGTCAACGCTTGTCGATGCGTCAAACTGAGGATAGTTGAGTTGCAGGCGCATTCAAGGTGTTATTATAGGGCGGTGACACACATGTTGCCGTGACCGGTGCAACATGTGCAACCTCGCATCAACATCGAATTAAGGCCATCTGTTTTTGTCCAGACCAATTTGAGCCACAGTGATCGTTTTAAAAGTGAGCCACCCAGCCTCCTTAATAGGGAATCTTTTGCTGTGCCTTCACCCCCGAGGGGGTGAAAATGGATATTTCAGGAATGTTGGTTATTTTGCGTCTTCAACGTCCTTACGCGAGACGCTCTGTCGAAACCGATACGACTCTCCGTTCATCAGCAAGATATGGGCGTGATGTGTCAAACGGTCCAGTAACGCGGCGGTCAGTTTCTCATCCCCAAACAGTTGCGTCCAGTCCCCAAAGTCCAAGTTGGACGTGACGATGATACTCCCGCGTTCATGTCGCGCAGAGAAGAACTGAAAGAGGAGTTCAGCCCCCATCTTGGTGAATGGAACGTATCCTAACTCATCACAGATGACCACGTCGTACTTCATCCACTGCTTTTCGTGCTGTAGTAACCGGCGTTCCTCTTTTGCCACCAACAGTTCCTCTACAAGAGCGTGCGCAGTTGTGAACCGGACGCGATAGCCTTCCTGCACCAATTCCAACCCCAGTGCTGAAGCTATATGAGACTTGCCCGTGCCCGAGTTGCCGATCAAGATGACGTTCTCATGTTTCTCCACGAACTCCCCCTTTGCCAGTGCAAGGACTTTCGTCTTACTTAGACTTGGAAGAAGATGAAACTCGAACAGTTCCAGCGTCTTGGTAATCGGAAAGCATGCCTTTTTCAAACGCTGCTGTCGTTGGTTATCTTCCCGCGTACGAATTTCCTGCTCGATCAAAGCCAACAGATACTCCTCGTATCCCAAGTTTCTATCCTGTGCGTCCCGCGCAACCGCCGTGTACTGGCGGGCGATGCTCGGCAGTCGAAGCTGCTTCAGATAGTGTTCAAGCAAAAGATCGGTGGTCATCGTTCCTCACCCCCTTGGGTAAGGGCGTTGTAGCGCATCGTATCCGCCTTTTGGACACGATATAGCGCCAGATCAGTCGGTAGCTTGTCCCTTGATAGGGTGCCAGACGGCGGCGCCTGCCCAGACTGCTCCATGACCAGCGCGTGTAGCCCCTCCAAGTGGTAGATCTGTTTGTCTATCGCCATTTCGATGACCTTCGCGATCGTGTCCATGCCAACTTCACGGTGCAGCAGCAGAAGTCGCACGAAAATGCGATCCCCATCCGCTCCTCGTCGGATCCGTATCTCCCGTTGAAAGTCGCGGACAATCGGTGGAATATCAATCGTGTGCATCACGCGCGCGTCTCGCACAGCTCGAGGCTTTCGCAGTAGGACATCCAAATAGTGATCCAATTCGAGTACCATTTGATCGCGTTCATGGCAACGGGCGTGCGTCGCGATCACTTCGTTTTGAGCCACGATGATCACGTGATCGACGAATGCCTTGATCCACACAACCTCTCCGACATGGGTACAGGGAACGGAGTATTGGTTGGTTTCGAACATAATGGTAGACAGCTTGCTGACCTTTGCGGACTTGTGACGGCAAGCCTCAAAGGGTTGCGGTGGCAACGGATGCAGGGTCATTTGTTCCCTTGCCCAGACGTCGATCACTCGCTCATGGACATGCGGCACAAAATCAGTTCGCGCGCTTTCTTCACACCACGCGAGCAGGTGTTGATTCAACTCATCCAGCGACCGTACATCTGGTAGCGGCACGAGCGCGTTTCTTCGGACGTACCCTACCAAATGCTCCACACCACCTTTTTCATTGCCAGACTCGACATTGCAAAACTCTGCCTGAAAGAGATAGTGTGCCTGCAGTGCCTCAAACGTCTCCTGCTCGATTCGATCGCGTCCGGTCAGGATCTTCTTGACCGCCGATTTGAGATTGTCGAAGAGTCCTTCAGCTGGCACTCCGCCAAGAAACGTGAACGCCTGGACAAACCCGTCGAAAAACGCCTCCTGGCGTTCGTAAAGATACGCCCGTACGAATCTGCGGCGACTTGCAGATAGCTGCACACAGAACAGATACACACGAGTTAGTTGTCCCTCGAGGTACACGTCCGCTTCTCCCCAGTCGAATTGAAACTGATGCCCTAAAGCGAACTCTAATGGAATGAACACTTCCTTCTGCGTCTCTCGACGGCGCGCCACGACTTTACGGATGTTAGAGGCAGAACCCGTAAACCCATATTCCTTCACAAGCCGCTGATAGATGCGCGCGGCGGTATGGCGTTGTTTTTTCCATGTCGACTCATCCTGCTTGAGCCACTCGTCAATCACCGGCAAAACGCGTTGCGTCTCATCGGAGAATCCGCGATTGCTGTATGACTTTCTCCGCTGCTCTGCAGTCGGACTGCTTCCTCCTTTGATGTACCTACTAACCGTATTGCGAGCAATCCCCAGGTCTTGTGCAATCTTTCTCTGCGAAAGTCCTTCCCTCTCATGAAGCCATTTGATACGATGGAACTGAGCCATGTCGATCATCCTTTTCTCTCCTATCTCAGCGCTATTGGTGGGCTACCTATAGCATGAGGCTAGGATCATAGAATTGGAAGCGATGTGGCTCACTTTTTACGCGATCAAATGCTCTCGAAGTGGCTCAAAACGAATTTATCAAATACATCAGTGGCGCAAAAGTCGATGAGGACGGCCTGACAGTTGAACGTGAGGGCTTGCAGTCCATGCTCTCTGACCTTGCATCAGTTTCCGTTGACTGTGTTGTTGTTCTAAACACCTCACGATTGTGGCGTAGTGACATGGCGAAGGTCTTGATACAACGAGAGCTTAAACGCCATCGCGTCGACGTTCGCGTCATTGAACAGCAAACGTACAGTATATACAGCTATAACCCCAATGATTTTCTCGTCAATGGCATGCTTGAGCTTCTG
>JAPNUP010000169.1 GCA_026627345.1 Bacillota bacterium
TAAGACTGCGACGCCTGAATTCGTGTCAGCGCCGTCTTTATCTGGGAGTGGCATCACTTTGCCACCTGCAAGCCCTGAGCAGATCGAGGAAGATTCACGCACGCTGCTCGCAATTATGGAGCGAGCGCGAAAACTCCTAGAGCAAGAGAATAACGCTTTTACACCTCAGTATTTCGGAGACGACTCGTCACTCGATCGAGCCTTGCCAGAGTGATTGACTAGTACATCCAGAAGAAGCCCTCTTCTATGCCGATGCTGCAACGAAGAGGGCTTTGCTGTGTCTAAGAGGTTGGCAGCTATGGGCGAGAGTGTGTGCAGATCGCTCACTCTTTAGGCTGAGTTTGATCCACCATTTGCGCCGCAGGCACAACTCCCTCTGATTGGCGAAACAAGTCGCCAAACATCCGCGCTCGAATGAGTGAGCGCACAGCAATGACACAAATGGGTCCTAAAAGTAGCCCAAAAAAACCGATGCTGCTGACGCCGACATACATTCCGAAAAGGGTGGCAAACGTCCCAAGCCCCATGTTGCTTGACAGGAGCTTTGGTTCAATGCTGTGCCTGATCACAGAAGCCACCGCTTGCAGAAGTAAAATCTTGATCGCGACAATATAGTGCCCGGTAGCCAGCGCCCCAATGGCCCACGGCAAGATGATGACACCAGAGCCGACGATTGGCACCCATCCCGTCAGCCCAAAAGCTAGACCCAGTAAAAGTGCGTATGGCATACGCATCACAGATAGCCCTACCACGCCGACTACACAGGTGACTGCGATCAAGATCAACTGTGCGCGCAGAAGACCAGCCATGGCGCGGCCGACATCGCCTCCGACGCTTTCTAGCTTCGGTGCCCATCCAGGTGGGAGCATTCGCCGGAAACTGCGCAACAAGTACTCTTGTTCCGCCATAAAGAAGTAGGCGGCAATGATGGAGATCACAAGTATGAAAATGATGTCAGGCAATAGAGCGACGTCTCCGAAGAATCCGGACAACAGGGAAATCGCCAACGCCTTCGCCTGCTCTACCATCGATGTCGTGGACGCTTGAATCGCATCGACCAACTTGAGGGGCAAGTGCGCGTAGACGAGCATGCCGCGATCGACCACTTGCTCGCTCCAATTCCGCCAATGAAGGAAAAACCT
>JAPNUP010000170.1 GCA_026627345.1 Bacillota bacterium
AAGGGGTGTCAGGATGAAGACGAGAACCAAAAAAGCTGCAGCCATCGCCGCTGCAGGCTTGATGACCGTCGCCATGACCGGATTTTCGCAAGTCGCAGCCAGTTCCGCCTATGCAGACACTGCAAGTGGCGGCACCTTCACCTTCTATACGATTGATGACGGCGCCGGATTTGATCCTGCTTTATTTTCTTGGGATGCCAGACAAGACGAGATCGGCATCTTTGAAGGACTCGTGCACTTTGGTCAAAACTTCAAGGTGGAGCCAGGCATCGCCACGAGCTGGACGACCAAAGGTGACGTGTGGACATTCCATTTGCGGCACAATGCCCGCTTTTCAAACGGCGATCCGGTGACAGCGCAAGACTTTGTCTTCTCGATCCAGCGTGCCATCAACCCGACGACTGCAGCGAACGCCAAGCACGCATCGAGTTACCTGGGTGATGTGCCGATTCTAAACGCCTTCAAGGTGATGAGCGGGTATCCCGCCAGTTCCCTCGGCGTCAAAGCGCTGAACAAATTCACGTTGCAAATGACGCTCAGTAAGCCGGATCCAAACTTACTCACGCAGTTGGCAACTGACATGTGGCAACTCCCAGTCGATCCGCGCGTCGTCCGAGGTCAACCTGAGACGATCTGGACGAACCCGGCGACAGTGGTGTCAGATGGTCCGTACATGTTGTCTCAGTACACCTCGGGGACGGATGAAATCCTGGTTCCGAATCCTTACTATTATCAGAAGGTTCCGCTTAAAGAGATTCACGTATTGGTCTCCAAGTCAGGCGTCACCCAACTACTTCCTTTTGAGAACAATCAATCGGACGAAGCGGTGCTGCAGTCTACCGATGTGCCGGCTGTCATGAGTAACCCAGCTTTGAAGGCGCAGTTGCACCACGTGCAAACGGCAGTGACGTATACCTTGCAGGTGCAACCTAGCATGAATCCTGCGTTGCAAAATCTCAAGGTGCGTCAGGCGTTTGCGATGTCTATCAACAAGCAGGAGATCGCGAACAATGTGTTGCTCGGCACCGGCGTCCCTGCTTACGATGGCAAAGTCACCACGTGGATGGCGCCTTGGATTGCGAAAGACAGCTTGCAGTACAATCCGAAACAGGCGCAAAAGCTGATGGCGCAGGCCGGTTATCCCGGTGGCAAAGGATTTCCGACAGTGGTTCTGTTGACGGCAGCGCCAGACCCGGTGGCTGAGGCCATCCAACAGATGTGGCAAAGCACACTCGGTGTCACGGTACAGCTGAACGAAGTGCAGTGGGGCACCTATCTGCAACAGCTCAAGCAAGTACTGCCGGCGAACGAAGTGGGCTTTACGCAGTACGGGCAAGGCCCGCAGTTTCCGAACTGGGAGACAGTGATGCCGACCGATCTCTCGGGCGTCAACGCGACTAACGTGCCCGTTTGGTCCATGAGTGGTAAAAATCAGGTCAAGTATGAGGCTTTGCAATCAGAATCGATCGCCGGAGCGGAGAAAAACCAGCTCTCCGAGATGATGCGTGTGAAAGACATGTCCCCTGCTGTGCGCAAGGTGATGGAGATGGGCGTCAAGGGTCTGGCCACTGACAATGTGGCACTGATGAAGCAGTATGTCATCGCCAAGAATCATCTCGCATACGTGCTGCCTGTGTACACGGTGGACAATTCCATTTTGATTCGCTCCGATGTCGTAGGCTACTATCCGATGCGCATGTGGCTGGCGACACCACCTGTCTGGCTCGGATATATCCACCTGAAGTAGGGTCTTGTAAAGAAGGAGGCTGAGTGGGGTGTGGAAACGCCCGTCATTCAGCCTCTCCCACATGCTGTGAGGGTCTGTAGGAGGTGCTGAGGTTGTTGCGGTTCCTGGGCCGACGGGTGCTATACATGTTCGTGGCTTTCTTGTGTATCTCGCTGGTGACCTACGTCTTGATGAAGGCGGCTCCAGGCAGCTTTCTCTCCATGAACTTTCAGGAGGGAGGCGTGTCGCAAGTCGCAGGCAGCTATAATGTGTCCCCGATCGTCATGCAATCGCTGGTCTCTTACTACCATCTGGATGATCCGTGGTACGTGCAGTGGTTTTACTACGTCAAAGGCTTTCTCACCTGGCATATGGGTACGTCGTTTGAATATCCAGGCATGAAAACCACGCATATCATCGACACGGCGTTTCCGTTTTCCTTTCGTCTGGCCTTGATGGCGGTCGTTACGGCGCTCATTGTCGCCATTCCTGTGGGCGTGATCACGGCTGTCAAGGAAAACGGCTGGGCAGATGTGTCGATCATGTTTATCGCCATGGTCGGCACGGCACTGCCCTCTTATGTCGTAGCTGTACTGTTGATCGTGGTTTTCGCTCTCTGGCTGCACTGGCTTCCTGTCATCGGCTATACGCAGTGGCAGGACTACGTCTTGCCTGTGTTATCGCTTGCTATACCGATGATCGGATCGATGTCGCGTTACTTGCGCAATAGTTTGCTCGATCAATTGCATAGTGAATACGTGACAGGTGTCTTGGCTAAAGGGGGCGGGATGCGGCACGTCGTAGGATCACACGCTTTACGCAACTCCCTTTTGCCGCTCGTCACCGTGGTCGGCCCGCAGCTAGCCGGCCTCATGATGGGAACCGTTTTTATCGAAGAGATCTTCAATCTGCCTGGGCTCGGACACTTCTTCACGTCCGCCGCCAATTTGCGAGACTATCCTTTGATCATGGATTCGACCCTTCTGTATGCAGGGGTGATCCTGATTATGAATCTGTTAGTGGACCTGACGTATGGCGTGCTCGATCCGCGGATTCGCCGTTCATTTGACATGGGCTGAGAGGTGACTGGCCGTGACCGAAAAAAAGCGTACCATGACCACGATCCTATGGGGTCGCTTACGTCGCAATAAGGCGGCCGTGGTGGGTGGTTGTTTTGTACTGTTTCTCATTTTGTGTGCCATTCTGGCACCTGTCATCGCGCCTTACTCTTATACGCAAAGCAACTTTCTCGCCACTTATCAAGGACCGTCCTGGCAGCACTGGTTTGGCACCGATGAGTTAGGGCGCGATATGCTCAGCCGCTTGCTCTATAGTCTGCAGACTGCCTCCTTGATCGGCTTTGGCGCAGAGGCCGTGGAGCTTACGCTCGGACTTTTTCTCGGCGCCATCGCCGGTTACGCGGGCGGCCTCACAGACACGATTTTGATGCGCATCGTAGACATTGTGTACGGATTTCCGAGTCTGCTCTTTAGCATCATCATGGTGGTGCTGCTCGGGCACTCGCTATTTGCTATTTTGATCGCGGTCTCGGCCACTAGTTGGGTAGGGATGGCGCGGATTGTGCGCAGTCAAGTCATCACAGTCAAACAGTCTGACTATATCCAGGCGGCGCGCGGTATGGGCGCCACAGGTTGGCAGATAATTCGACGCTACGTGATCCCGAACTCACTGGGCCCGATCGTGGTGGCTGTGACGTTTGGCATCCCTGCCAACATGATGGTGGAGTCGGCGCTCAGCTTGATCGGTCTTGGCGTCGAGGCGCCTACACCGAGTTGGGGCGCGCTGATATCGAATGGTGACCAGGCGATGTTCTCCTTTCCTTACCTGCTCATCTTTCCAGCGTTTACGTTTGCTTTGACGCTGCTTAGTTTCACGTTTCTAGGGGACGGCTTGCGCAATGTCTTTGACAGCAAAAGTACGCAGTGAGGCCAGACAAGGGGATTGGTACGATGGAAGAGGCACTGTTGGAGGTAAACGATCTGGTGATTCGCTTTCGCCGCGATGGAGGCGTATCGCATGCGGTGAATTCAGTCTCTTTCCGGGTGTATGAAGGGGAATCGCTCGGTATTGTGGGAGAGAGCGGAAGCGGAAAGAGCGTGAGTGTCAAAGCGGTGATGAAGTTGCTGCCTAAGCACGCCAAGTTTGAAGGTGGAGACATCACCTTTGCCGGGCGATCGATTCTGCCTCTAAGTGAAGGGGCGATCCGACACTTGCGCGGCCGCGAGGTTGCACTCATTTTCCAGGACCCTCACGCGTACCTGAATCCGACGAAAACCATTGGGGCGCAGATGGTGGAGCCGCTTCTCTTTCACCGGATGGCTACCAAGTCCGAAGCCTTGGTACAAGCGATCGATCTTCTACGCCAAGTCGGTATTCCGAGCCCTGAACTGCGCGTGAAGCAGTACCCGTTTGAGTTTAGCGGCGGGATGCTACAGCGTGTCATGATCGCGATGGCGCTCATCGCCAAACCTAAGTTGCTGATCGCAGATGAGCCAACCACAGCGCTCGATGTGACGGTGCAAGCGCAGATTCTGCAGGTGCTCAGACGCCTGAAGCAAGAGCGGCGCATGTCTTTGATCCTCGTCACCCACGATCTGGTGGTCGCTGCCAATACCTGTGATCGCATTGTCGTCATGTATGGCGGCCGGGTCGTCGAGCAACTTCCTTCTCAGGCGCTATTGTCGCAAAGTCAGCACCCTTATACGCGGGGGTTGATCGCGTGTACGCCGAGTGTGCGTGGCGAGCGCACCTTGCCAACGCCGATCGGCGGGGCGCCGCTGAATCTGCGGCGGCCATTGCCTGTGGGCTGCCTGTTCGCAGAGCGCTGTCCGCACTGCATGGAACGGTGTCGCAGTGAGTCGCCCGTTTTGAAAACAGTCGCTTTAGGGCATGAGGTGGCGTGCTTTCTTGCCGAGCCACAGACGAGTGGGGTGAGCGCGTGACGCAGGAACCTTTGCTCCGCCTTGACAATGTGACCAAGCAGTTTCGCACCCGACAAGGGACCATGACAGCTGTTGATCGCGTGTCGTTTACGCTGGTGCGCGGAGAACACCTTGGCATCGTCGGCGCGAGCGGCAGTGGCAAGTCGACTGTCATCAAGCTCGTGCAACGCCTGATACAGCCAACGAGCGGCGATATCTTTTTTACGGGAGTCGATATCGCTCGGATGCCGCGGGCTGAATTGCGCAAGTGGCGCAGCAAGATGCAAGCAGTCTCGCAGAATCCGTACGCTTCTTTATTTCCTAATAAAACGATTGGTCAAAACATCGTCGAACCGCTGCTGATCCACCGTATCGGCAGTACGCAGGAACGCAAGGAAAAAGCGATGGCGCTCATGGAGAAAGTGGGCGTACCGCGCAACCAGTTCTATGCCTTTCCGCACGAAATCAGCGGCGGACAACAGCAACGCATCGCGATTGCACGCGCGCTTGCCTTGCAGCCGGAGTTGTTGATTCTAGACGAAGCCGTCTCTAGTCTGGATGTTTCCATTCAGGCACAAATTCTGCACTTGCTCGCAAGCCTACGCGGTGAGTTTGATCTCACTTATTTGTTTGTATCGCACAACCTGGCCGTTGTCAGACTGATTTGTTCGCACGTCGCAGTGATGTTTCTGGGTCGGATCGTGGAGATGGGGCCGATCGATGCGATCTATGAAAAGCCTGCTCATCCCTATACAAAAGCCTTGCTTGCCGCTGTGCCAGAGTTTACACAAGGAGAAGAAGAGGCGCAGGTCGCGGCGGCCAGTGAGCCTCCGACGCCCTACGATCTGCCGAGTGGATGCGTGTACCGAACGTTATGTCCGCTAGCTAGCGATCGTTGCGCAAGTGAACAGCCGGCTTTGCAAGCACTCGCAGGCGGTCGTCTCGCGGCCTGCCACTTTGCACAAGTGTAGATGGGAGGGGATGAGCAAGTGGATCCAATCGTGAGATCACTACAAGGTGGCCTGATCGTGTCGTGTCAGGCGCTACCGGGAGAACCGCTGTGCGGACCCAAGTTTATGTCGGCCATGGCAGTGGCAGCACAGGCGGGCGGCGCAGTGGGACTACGTGCCAATGGCGGTCCCGACATAGAAGCGATCAAACGCGTGACGACACTGCCGCTTATCGGGATTGTCAAACGCGACTATCCGACATCGCCTGTCTACATTACGCCCACTATGGCAGAAGTCGATGAAATTGTCGAAGCTGGAGCCGACATTCTCGCCGCTGACGCAACGCAACTGACGAGGCCGGATGGCAGCACCTTCCTCGAGTTTGTCGCCGCGATTCGAAAACGCCACCGGATCTTGATTATGGCCGACGTGTCGACGCGCGAGGAGGGACATCAAGCACAGGAGGCAGGCGTAGATCTGGTGTCCACCACATTGTCCGGGTACACGCCATACAGTCAACAAATCGAGGGACCGGATTTTACGCTACTCGCAGAACTGGCGCAACGATTGACGGTGCCAGTCATCGCAGAAGGGCGCATCAGTACACCAGAGGAGTGTCAGATGGCCTTCGATCTGGGTGCTTTTGCGACCGTCATTGGCAGCGCGATTACACGTCCGCAGGAGATCGTTCGCCGCTTTGCCGCCGTGACACCGCGCGCCAAAGTCGCGAGCAAGGGGGTCTGAGCCGCGTGTGGGCGATTGGTGTAGACATTGGCGGCACGAAGATGCGCGCCGCCGCGGTCCATGAAGATGGGCGACTGGCGCACGCGATACAGGTGCCGACTCCAGCGAGCGTAGGTCCTGAGGCGGTACTCCAGGCGTGTGAACAAACGGTCCGCGATGTCATGCGTCAGGCCACTCAGTCAGGCGACTTTCCTGCGTCTGGCTGCTGTGGGGTGGGCGTGGCAAGCGCCGGCCGGATCGACCCCGTGGCTGGGACTGTGGTCTTTAGCACCGCGACTTTTCGCCAGTGGCAAGGTACGCCGATCGCTGAGTCTTTGCGCGCGGCCCTGCATCTGCCAGTTTTCGTAGACAATGATGTCAATGCCGCGCTCATGGGCGAAGCGTGGCTTGGCGCAGCACAGGGCATGGAGCGAGCCGCTTTCGTGGCACTCGGCACAGGCGTCGGTGGCGCGCTGCTCGAACAAGGGAGAGTAGCACAAGGTGCCACGAGTAGCGCGGGGGAGTTTGGTCACATGATTTATGTACCGGACGGCGAGCCTTGTGTGTGTGGCGCTCGCGGTTGCTATGAAGCGTACTTGGCAGGCCCGGCGCTCGAGAGACACTATCGCGAGAAGACGGGTGAGCATGTCCGTGCTGAACACGTGATGAACGCCTATCGCAGCAGTCCTAGCGCAGCGGATGTGATAGACGCTTGGCTGCGCGGACTTGCCACACTGCTTTACAGCATTCAAAATGGGTTTGACCCCGCCTGTACCATTCTCGGAGGTGGAATGGTCGATAGCAAGGACATCTGGTGGGCGC
This sequence comes from Bacillota bacterium, assembly GCA_026627345.1. Taxonomy (GTDB): domain Bacteria; phylum Bacillota; class Bacilli; order Alicyclobacillales; family SLC66; genus JAPNUJ01. The sequence continues at coordinate 7,164 of JAPNUP010000170.1, forward strand.
CCTTGCAACAGGTTTTGCAGGCGTATCCGATTCCGGTTGCTGTGCGAGTAGCCAAGACCGGAGGAAACGCCGCCATCTACGGGGCCGCGAAGCGTGTGTTAAGCGCGCTATAAGGAGGAGTGAAACTAGTGTTACAAGTAGCATTAGTAGGGGCTGGCACCATTGGACACGTGCACGCTGCGTCGTTGTTACATATGGGAAACGCGAATCTCGCCGCGGTCTGCGATATTCGGCAAGAGACGGCCGCGGAGTTGGCCAAAGAGCACTCGGCTCGCGCATTTGCCGATTTGCAGACATTGGCCGAAGACCCGCTGTGGTCCGCTATCGATGTCGTCCTGGTCTGTATACCCACGTACTTGCATGAGCAGACAGTGACCTTGGCTGCAAAGGCGGGTAAGCATGTATTTTGCGAGAAGCCGATCGCGCTGACAGCAGACGCGGCTATGCGCATGATCGACGTATGCGCTGATCATGGCGTGAAACTCGGTGTCGGCCATGTCGTGCGTTTTTTCCCTGAATACGTGGAGCTAAAAAGGAAGATCTCCGCAGGAGCCATTGGTGAGATCGGCACCGTACGCACGTTTCGCGGAGGCGGCTATCCGCACGCCTGGGAGGATTGGTACGGGCAAGAAGAACGTAGCGGAGGCATTCTCGTAGATTTGCTCATTCATGATTTGGATTTCATCGATGCACTCATCTCCCCTATCGTTTCTCTGTACACGCAAAGGCTGGCGGCGTCCGTGCGAGAACACAGAGATTACGCGCTTGTGATCGGGCGGCTGCAAAACGGCGCTCTCTTGCACATGGAAGCGACCTGGGCGCATGTGGCAGGTTTTCGCTACGGGTTTGAATACGCGGGCTCGGCCGGTATGTTGCAATTTGATAGTAGCAAAGCGCCACCGATCACGCTCTTCACGCGCGGACAGCAAGGGCATCAAGGGGTGACGGTGCCGGAGAGCCCACTGGTCAAATCTCCCTATCGTAGCGAGCTCGAGGCGTTCTTGGCCGCAGTCGAGACCAAAGGGGCCCCTCCAGTCACTGGCCAAGATGCGCTGCGCGCATTGCGGTTATCGCTTGCAGCCAAAGAATCGGCCAACTCAGGCAAGCCTGTTGAGGTGTAAAGGAAAGGGAGATCGGGATGAAACTCGCGATATTGGGAGTGGCGCACGTTCATGCGAAAGGATATGCACAGATTTGCAAGCAACTAGGTGATGTCGAGGTGGCGCGGGTCTACGACCGCGATGCAGAGGCGGCGCGTCTTGTGGCGGACGTGTGCGACGCACAGCCTACACAGGACGTGAGCGCATGTTTGGGGCCTGAGATTGATGCTGTTCTCATCTGTTCAGAGAATATTTACCATTCTACGTTGGTTCGACTGGCTGCGGCAGCCGGTAAACACATCTTGTGTGAAAAGCCGCTAGCGACCAGCGCGCAAGAGGCCAAGGAAATGGTTGCGGTGTGCAAAGAGGCAGGCGTGCAATTGCAGACCGCTTTTCCTTGTCGCTACCATCCTACCATCACCCGCACAAGAGAAGTGCTCGCCGAAGGTGTGCTCGGGGACATTCTCGCGGTTCGAGCGAGCAATCACGGGCAGATGCCGGGTGGTTGGTTTGCCAGTCAGGCACTTGCAGGGGGAGGCGCGATCATGGATCACACGGTGCACGTGGTCGATTTGCTGCGCTACTTGCTCGATGATGAGTTTGCGTCTGTCTATGCGCTCAGCGCACATCGCTTTCACGACATCGAGGTAGAAGACGCAGGGCTCTTGTCTTTGCATATGCAAAAAGGGGTCATGGTCACGCTTGATCCGAGTTGGTCGCGACCAGCGAGCAATCCGACCTGGGGCGATGTGACGATGGAGTTTGTAGGGACGAACGGTACGCTGTCTGTAGACGTGTTTGCCCAAGTTGTCGAGTGGTATCGCACGGCAGTGCCTACTTACCAGTGGGCGCCCTATGGAGCGGATATGGATGCCCTGATGCTGGCGGACTTTATCGAACGCGTGCGTGCGCAGCAGACCGTCAGGGTGACTGGGGTAGACGGTCTGCGCGCCACTGAAGTCGTGATGGCGGCCTATGCTTCTGTGGCCAGTGGCACAGTTCAACCCGTGCTGCAAGAGACCCTGTAGAAGCGAGGAGACGGTAGGCATCTTGAAGACTATGCGCGCATTTGATACCAATCCTATTTTGCTGGTGCACTCGGCGATGTCAGGACTCACGAAAGCAGAGCAAAAAGTCGCACAAATCGTGCTGCAAGATCCGGAGTTTGTCATGTTTGCGTCGGTTACAGATGTCGCAGAGCGCGCACAGGTCGGCGAAACGACCGTGATTCGCGTGTGCCGAAAACTCGGCTACCGAGGATATCAAGAGTTTAAGTTGGCGATTGCCCAACACTTGGCAGAGCCGACGCCGGAGTCAGGCGGCCCGATCGAGACATCCGATTCGCTAGCCACAGTGCTGCAAAAAATCGCCTATTACAATACGCAAACGCTACAGGACACGGCTAAACTGCTGCGGACAGAACAGGTAGAAGAGGCAGCTCGCCTCGTCTTGGGGGCGCAGCACGTGTATGTATTTGGCGTCGGGTCCTCTGGGATCACCGCGCTGGATTTACAGTATCGGCTCATGCGTATCGGCATACACGCCAACTGCGAAGCAGACGCGCACAAAATAGCCATGCTTTGCGCGCTGGCAAAAGCTGAGGATGTCGTAATCGGGATCTCTTCGTCCGGCAGCACGAAGGACCTGATCGACGCTTTGACGATAGCGAAACGAAATGGTGCGCCGATTCTGTGTGTGACCAACCATGTACGTTCGCCGATCACCCAGTTGGCGCGCATTGCGCTGCTTACTGCGGCGCGTGAAGCGCCACTGCAAGGTGGTGCAGTGGGGACCAAGATCGCGCAGATGCACGTGTTAGACGCTTTGGTGTCGACGATGGCTTTGCTCGATCAGGACAAAGCTATGCACGCGATCGAAAAGACGGCAGAGGCGGTCGTTGACAAGTTGTTATGACCAATATGAGGGGGTATTCGTGTGAAGAGGCTGGCGCTTATTGGCGATACCTTAGTCCACAAATTTATCTATCCTGGTCATTTGCAAGGGTTTGATCCAGTTTTGATGCGCCAATTGGGTGGCTGGATGGCAGATATGCACGCAGACCACGATGGTACTCCAATGTCTCCCGATGTGTGCCTGGTGGCAGTGGCTTCGCGCGATCCGAGTGCGGCTGACATTGCGCGCGCGTGTCGCATTGAGCGTGTGTTGCCTGATGCCCGAGATTTGTCGCCTGATGAAGTGGATGGTGTGTTGATCCTTGAGCAAGACGGCGCCAAGCACCTCGCGCTGGCCGCCCCCTACTTAGCGCAAGGGAAGTTTGTCTATATCGACAAGCCGATCGCTTTGTCGGTGACGGACCTGGCCGAGATGCAAAAAATGGCCCTGACGACCGGCGCGCGGGTGATGGCAGGCTCCGCGCTGCGCTACAGTCCGAAGTTGCAAGAAGCGGCGGCCTACATCAAGAGCAAGCGGCCGACGGGCGTCACGATCGTGGGACCCGGTACGTGGTATGACTACGCCTGTCATACGGTGGAGGCTCTCGTCGTGATGCTAGGGCCGGATATTGTCCGACACACACAACTCGGTAGCAGGGAAGCCGGAACGGTCCTGCTCGAGTGGGCAGATGGTCTGACGGCTTGCGTGCTATTCGGCCGACGCTATGAGCCGTTATTTCGCATTCATACTTATTTTACGGATGAAATGAAGGCATGGACCATCGATGATGCCGCCGCTTACTACCGCGGTTTGGCGCAGGCGCTAGTTGGAGCCATCTCAGGCGATCAGCCGGCTATTGCATGGGAAGACGCATGGGCGATCACCAGAGTGATCGAAGAAGTAGGCGCCACCTACGCTTGAGAAAAGGAGCGTGGCACGATGAAGATATACGTCAGCGTCGATATGGAAGGGATCGCCGGCGTCGTGATTCGAGAGCAGTTGCGCCGAGGGGAAGCGTTCTATGAAGAAGGCAGACGCTTGGTCACGCGGGAGGTCAATGTCCTGGTAGACAGTCTACTGGCTGCGGGCGCCACCGATATCATAGTCAAAGATGCGCACGGAACCGGGTTTAACTTCTTGGTCGAACAGTTGCACAAAGGGGCGCGCTACGTCATGGGAGCAGCGCGCACGGAGCGGCGTTTTCCCGGTCTGGACGATACGTTTGACGGCGCTTTTTTGATTGGATATCACGCGATGGCGGGTGCCCTGGATGCCGTGCGCGATCACACGTATGTCCCAACCGATTGGCAACAGTTGACGCTCAACGAAGCTGCGATCGGAGAAATCGGACTGGATGCGCTTTTTTTCGGACACTATGGGGTACCTGTTTTACTGGTATCGGGCGATGACAAAGCCTGTGCCGAGGCGAGGCGACAACTCGGTGATGTGAGCACTTATCAGACCAAGGTCGGATTTGGCAAACATGTTGCGTTGCTGGACCCGCCTAGCCGTGTGCATGAGCGCTTGCCGGAAGTCGTGCGCGAGGCTCTACAGACTGCTAAAGAGCGCTCGCCCTACGAGGTGCCAGGCCCCTATACACTGACGATGCGCTATGCGGGAACGGAACATCTGGATGCGCGGTACTTTGACGGTGAGCACGCCGTGCGCGTCGACGGTACCACTGTAGCGTATCGGGATGAGGACTTTCTTCGCTTGGTAGCGCGCGCCTTG
>JAPNUP010000177.1 GCA_026627345.1 Bacillota bacterium
ACTAACCACTTTTCCACCCGTCCCTCGTGCAGTCCCTCGCCGAGTTCCGGGAATCGAAACGAATATACGCCCATCTGACATCCCCCTTTCTTGCACAGATACTTAGAGGCTCATCACCTTTTCCAAACCACGCAAGACGCGATCCGGAGTCGGAAGCCATTCATCTTCAATCATGCCAAACGGATACACGGTGTCTGGCGCTGTGATTCGAAGGACAGGACCTTCGAGGTGATAAATGGCGTTTTCTGTGATCTGCGCGACAATTTCCGCTGCTGCGCCAGAAGATTTTTGCGCCTCTTGCAACACCACTGCGCGATGTGTCTTTTTCACGGATTGTACGATCGTCTCCATGTCGAGTGGACTAATAGTCCGCAGATCGATGACTTCAGCTTCAATGCCACGCGTCTTGGACCATTCATCCGCCGCCTTGACAGCCGTGTGTACCATAGCTCCATAGGCCACCACAGTGACGTCTTTGCCCGGGCGGACAATGTTCGCTTGCCCCAGAGGAATCGTATAGGCGTCTTCCGGCACTTCCTGACGAAGCGAGCGATACAGCTTCATGTGCTCTAGAAAGAACACAGGATCATCATCGCGAATCGCTGAGATCAGCAAGCCCTTAGCATCGTAAGGATTGGATGGGATGACCACCTTCAGTCCCGGCGTCTGAAGCAGCAGGCCTTCGAGGCTGTCTGCGTGCATTTCCGGCGTCTTGACGCCGCCGCCGAAAGGTGCGCGATAGGTGATAGGAGCCGTATACCGTCCGCCTGAGCGAAAACGCATACGCGCTGCCTGACCCGCAATTTCATCGAACGTCTCAAACACAAAACCAAAAAACTGAATCTCCATCACGGGACGAAACCCTTGAATGGCAAGTCCCGTCGCCAAGCCGCCGATTCCAGATTCGGCGAGCGGGGTGTCAAACACACGATGTTCGCCATACTTTTTTTGCAGTCCGTCGGTGGCCCGAAACACACCACCGCTTTGCCCGACATCCTCACCGAATAGCAGAACCTTCTCATCTCGTCCTAGTTCGCCGTCCAAAGCATTCGTAATCGCTTGAATCATGGTCATTTGTGCCATCTTATTTACCCTCCTCAGCAAAGTCTGCACGCTGGGCGATGAGATCGGCCGGGAGCGATTCGAACATACTGTCGATCAATTGCGCGACCGTCATCTTCGGATAGTTGTCCGCTTGCGACAGCGCCTCTTTGACAGCGTCGTTCGCTTCTGCAATCACGCGTTCTTCATCCGCTTCTGACCACAGGTTTTTGCTCTCCAGAAACTTGCGAAAGCGTACCAGCGGGTCTTTACGCTGCCACTGTTCTTCTAGATCCTTCGTACGATAACGCGTCGGATCGTCGCCGCTCATCGTGTGCGGACCATACCGGAAAGTGATCGTTTCGATCAGACTCGGCCCGCCGCCCGCACGAGCTCGATCTACCGCCTGTTTGGTAGCCGCATATACCGCCAAAACGTCCATCCCGTCTACCTGCACACCCGGGATGCCAGCTGCGACCGCTTTTTTCGCCAACGTCTCGGCCGCCGTCTGCAGTGCGACCGGTACCGAGATGGCAAACTGGTTGTTTTGCACGATGAAAACCGCTGGCGCCTGATAAGCCCCCGCAAAGTTGATCCCTTCATAAAAGTCCCCTTGCGACGTACCGCCGTCACCGATATAGGTGAAAGCGACTTTCGGCTCCTTATTCAACTTAAAAGCGAGCGCCACACCAGCCGCCTGTACAACCTGCGCCCCGATGATGATCTGCGGCATCAAGACGTGAACATCTTGCGGAAACTGTCCGCCATGCTGATGACCACGGGAGTACAAGAAAGCTTGGTAAAGCGGCCAGCCATGCCACACCGCTTGGGGTACATCGCGATAACTTGGGAGTAAGAAGTCCTCTTTTTGCGTAGCTGCCTCGCTGCCGATCATCGACGCCTCTTGTCCTGCAACTGGCGCGTAAAACCCTAGACGACCCTGCCGTGTCAGTTTTACTGCGCGACCGTCCCAAATGCGCGTAAAAACCATCTTGCGCATGAGATCACGCAAGACTTCATCGCTCAGTTTCGGCATCCACTCAGCACTTACCACGTTGCCTTCTTCGTCTAACACCTGGAGATACGGAAGCGACTTTTTCTCAAGTACAGCACTCATTCGTCATTCACCTCGGTTAAGTGATTACCTTACTGGTACAGAGTATGACTATAGTATAATACAGATTGCTAATTAATGCGACGGCACTTTTACACCCTCGCAAACTGTACTACAATGATGGTGATAATCGCAAGGTCGAGAGAGGTGACTCCATTGTCTGATGTCCAATCGCACGGTAGCCGCGTCATTGAAAGCCACACGCTATACAGTGCGCAGTTAGCCGAAGAACGAACCGTCAAAGTGTACCTGCCGCCGCAGGTGGATGCTGGCAGTTCCTTGCCTGTGCTTTACACACATGACGGCGCCGAGTTTTTCTCGCATGGGCGCATCGCTACACTCGCCCATGAGCGCATCATGCAAGGCCTGATTGAACCTTTCATCATTGTCGGGATCGCCGTACGCCACGGGTTTCGAACGGATGATTATGCCGCAGGCGGCGACCGTAACGAGGCATATCGAGCCTTTGTGACAGATACTTGTATACCAGCGATCGAACAGCTTTACCCGATCGACAGAACCCGACGAAGTATGGCAGGGATTTCACTCGGCGCCTCCGTCACTCTACAACTGTTTCTAGATCACAAAGACCTGTTTCGTTCTTTACTGCTTTATTCTGGAGCCTATCTACCTTCGGTACAGACACGCGCCGAAAAAGAAACAGACCTCCGGAAAACGAAGGTCTGGATGGTTGTAGGACGAGAAGAAACGGCCGTAGAGACCGCGAGCGGTACCTATAACTTCCTGCGCATTAACCGTGAGATGCGTGACGCGCTACAAGGCAAGGTCGAGACCCTTAGTTACACAGAGGCACCAGGGACCCATCTCTGGCGTTTCTGGCAAACGCAGACGCCAGACGCCTTACAATTTCTTGTCGGTAAAGAAATGATCTAGACGTCGGCGACATGCACCAACAGTTTACCGGTATTATCTCCGCGAAATAATCCGAGAAACGCATCAGGTAGCCGATCGAAACCCTCCACGATCGTCTCGCGGTGCTTCAGCTTCCCTGCGGCCAACCACTCCGCTAGCTTGGCTCTTGCTTCCGAAAACTGCTTAGCATAATCCGAGACGATAAACCCTTGCGCCAAGGCGCGGCGAGTCACCAGATAGGCAAATAATCGCGGACCCACATCTGGGCCGGCTTGGTTGTACAGCGCGATCTGTCCGCAAACGGGAATGCGTGCAAAGTCATTCAGCAATCGAAAAACGGCGTCGGTCACATCGCCGCCGACGTTGTCAAAGTACACATCGACACCGGATGGGCAGGCGGACTTGAGCTTTGCGGAAAAATCGGCATCCTTGTAATTAACCGCCGCGTCAAATCCCAATTCCTCCGTAAGCATCCGTACCTTGTCGGCAGTGCCCGCGATGCCTACCACGCGACAACCGAGAATCTTGCCGATCTGCCCGACGATCGAGCCGACTGCCCCGGCAGCGCCTGACACCACAAGCGTCTCCCCTGCCTTCGGTTTGCCAATCTCCTGCAGCCCTACATACGCTGTCAGGCCCGTCATGCCAAGTACACCGAGCGCAGCCGTGTGGTCCCCGCTTTGCGGATCCAACTTGAGTAGTCCTTTGCCCGAGGAGATACTATACTCCTGCCACGGCAATTCGCCGACCACCACATCTCCCACTGCAAAACGCGTGTTGCGCGATTCCACTACTTTCGCAACGACACCGCCCGTAATCGCTGCGCCCACCGCATAAGGCGGTACGTATGACTTGGCGTCGTTCATCCGCCCCCGCATGTAGGGGTCGACTGAGGCATACACCGTCTGCAGCAGCACTTCTTCATCGGTCAGCGCTGGCAAGCTGATGTCGCGAACGAGAAAAGTCTCTGCAGTTGGCATACCTTTCGGTCGCTGCGCGAGTATAATTTGTCTTGTATCCAAGCCGATCACTCCCTTATCGCTTTTCTTGCGCGAAACGGCCTAGCTTGAAGAACACCAATTCCGTGTTATACAAGAAGGAGGAATTCCTGTGGCTAAATGGTTGTACCGAGATGGTTTGCCTTCCATATCGACTTTTTCTATCGTCGCCGTTGACGTAGCGACAGGCGAAATCGGGGTGGCAGTGCAGTCCCGATTTCTCGCAGTCGGCGCCGCCGTTCCGTGGGTCGCATCAGACGCCGGAGCCATCGCGACGCAAGCCTTTGCGAACACCAGTTACGGTCCCCACGGATTGGACCTTTTACGCAGCGCTCACACGCCTGAAGAGACGTTGACCCTTTTGCTTAAAGACGATCCGCAGCGTAACGATCGGCAAGTCGGAATCGTAGATCGCGCAGGTCGCAGCGCAACCTTTACTGGAGAAGACTGCTTTTCGTATGCAGGTGGCCGCTGTGGCCCAGGCTTCGCATGTCAAGGCAACATCCTCGCTGGCCCTCAAGTTGTAGACGCATTAGCGAATGTATTTTTAAGTAGCACAGGCACGCTTGCTGAGCGTCTCTTGGCAGCCTTGTCGGCAGGCCAGAAAGCCGGAGGAGACAAGCGCGGCATGCAGTCGGCCGCCTTGTATATCGCCAAACCAAAGGGCGGTTACGGTGGATTCAATGACCGATACATCGATTTGCGCGTCGACGATCATATCCAGCCGATCGAGGAGCTCGGACGCCTGCTGGCATTGCACCGCCTATACTTCGAGCGTACGCGACCTGAAGATAGGCTCACGCTGACAGGCGAGGCGTTACAAATGGTGTTCACGCATCTGCGCGAGACCGGGTACTGGACAGGCATCCTGCATGACGTCTACGATGAAGAAGCTAAG
>JAPNUP010000037.1 GCA_026627345.1 Bacillota bacterium
GTTTCAGTCCGTCATCACCACGATTCGCAGTGTGCAAGGGGTGCAAGACGTTCACGATGTGCATATGTGGTGCATCGCCAGTGGACGCAACGCGCTGTCTTGTCACCTCGTTCTCGACGGGGGCTTGACTATTCGCGACAGTCAGGTGATCTTGCGTGAACTCGAGCACCGATTGGCTCATCTCGGCATTGGCCATGTGACCATTCAAGTGGAAGATACCACTCATCCGCATGACGCTTCCACCCTTTGCGCTAACGCAGAGGACGCACACGTGCATACCCACACCTAGGAGATGTCATGTCCACGATGCCGTTTGCACTTTTCTCGGGACAGTTTACGATTCCTTATGGTACGATTTTTGCTGGGTCCACGGTTGCCGTGTTACCGATTGTGATCCTCGTTTTGATATTCCAAAAATGGGTGGTCTCCGGTTTGACGGCAGGAGCGGTGAAAGGCTGACCGCTTATAGATCGGTGCATAGCAGTGCTTGAGGTGGGATGCGCATAGGCATCCTGCCTTTTTTCATGCTATCACGGGGGATACGCATGAGATCAGTCATCCTTGCAGAACCTATACGCAGTGGCGAATGATGGGCGAATACCTCTGGTGGCGCCCGCATTTCGACAGGTAAAGTGTTATGAGGAGGAATCGATTGTGGCCACGCGAAAAAGCAAGCGAATCGCTGCGCTGGCGGTTATCGGTAGCGGCATGCTCGCCGTGACTGCGTGCGGAAGCCCGACACAAAATGCCGCAGCGCCGACCGCCAATAAGACGACAGGTAAGGTGACGATCACTTGGGCAGCCGGAACGATAACAGGGAATGGTTTGCGTAAGACCTTGATTGCAGCGTTTGAAAAAGCCTATCCAAATATCAAAGTCACGATTATTCCAGAAGCTTCTAGTACCGATACGACCCGTGCAACGCTGAGCACACAGATCTCAGGAGGGTCGCAAACGCCGGACGTATACCTCGGCGATGTCATATGGCCGGGACAGTTTGGGTCAGAACAGTTGGCTGTTCCTCTGAATAAGCATCTGCCGAACTCCTTTTTCAGCCGCTTCGCTCCTGGACTTGTGCAAGGTGCTTCATACAAAGGCAACGTATACGGCGCCCCGTTCTTCATGGACGCAGGTTTTCTGTACTACCGCAAAGACCTGTTAGCCGAAGCCGGCCTGCCTGTCCCAAAGACATGGGAACAACTGAAATCAGAGTCGCTGACACTGGAGAACAAGCATCTAGTCAAATACGGGTTCGTCTGGGAAGGCTCTTCCTATGAGGGGCTGACCTGTGACTGGATGGAGTATTTGGCAGACGCGGGTGGTCAAGTCTTTAACGCGGCAGGGCAACCGACGATGAATTCACCAGCTGCTACTCATGCGTTGACGTTCATGCGTTCGCTGATTACATCTGGCGCCTCGCCAAAGGCGGTCACAACATTCCAGGAGCCGCAAGCGATGAATGCGTTTGACCAAGGGCAAGCCGCCTTCCTACGCAACTGGGACTATGCTTACTCTAACTCCCAGACACCTGGACAGTCCCGGGTGGTAGGGAAAGTCGGTGTCGTGCCGTTGCCTACTTTTGCTGGACACGGGAATATGGGCTATGCCTGCATCGGTGGCTGGGACATGTATATCAACCCGCACTCCCAACACATGGCTCAGGACTTGACCTTTATCAACTTTATGACCGGCCAATATGCACAGAATATCTTGGCGACCAAGTTCTCCATGATTCCAACGAACGGCATGGTCCAGAATGATCCTAAAGTCAAAGCCATGAACCCCGTACTTGCGATCGTTCCGAAGACCCGCCTGGTCTCTCGTCCGAGTCAGACACCTTACTATGCCAAAGTGTCGCAAGCCATCTATTCAAATCTCAATGCGGCGTTGGCAGGGGAAACCTCTGTGAAGCAAGCGCTGAACAATGCCAATGCACAAGTGAAATCGGCCACCTCCTCGTCATCGCTGTAAGCTTCTCATCCGACATGGCAAAAGGGTGCCAGTTGCCCTTTTGTCCATGTCCACGCACTTGGACAGGCGCAATACATAGGGGGGTTATACATGCAGGTGAGCAAGCTCGATCGCCAATACGCGGTCGCCGGTTATGTGATGTTGGCTCCGGCCATTCTGGTGGTCGCGCTGATCACTATATTTCCGATTGGTTACTCGATCTGGATGAGCCTGAACAATATCCAATCCACCTTCAACGGTTTTCAGTTCACTTTTAACGGGCTGACTAACTACGGCATCGTGTTTGCTAACCAACAGTTCTGGCAGGCGCTCGTGTTCACACTGGTGTATGCAGTGATTACGGTAATCGTAGAGTTGGTGCT
>JAPNUP010000069.1 GCA_026627345.1 Bacillota bacterium
AATAGAAAGATGTCGAAACTAAGAGGCACATCAACGTCAACGTACGCGTAAATATCATTTGCTGAAAGTGTGCCATTTGCTACTTCTACATCATAGTCATCTTCTGGATATATTTTACCGTCAGGCAGAATGTAATAATAAGGATATATTTCGTCTATTTCGCCTTTTCTTATCTTATCCTTTATTTCGTCTTTAACAATGTCTGCTAATGTTTTTTGACTAAGCATATGAAAATGTAGACATGAGAAAATAAAAAGATTGTGTTAGGAAGAACGTTTAAGACGTTTACGAAGATCTATCTTTAAACAGCTGGTTCTGATGAACATTTCCATTTTCCATTCATAACATACTTGATAAGGTGTTGGGAAGAGATTCATATAGGCGAGAACTAACTTGCGAGCTTCATCCTTATACTTCTCCTTATGAAACACCAAATAGTCCAGAAGAATTCCATATGCGTCCTTGTATGTATAACCGGCTAGAAGAGGTTGCTTCTTGGTAACTATCTCATAAATATTAAAGGCATCGTCTTTTGTTATTTCTCTTTGTTGACTGCCTAGTTTCTGCTCAACAACTTGAGGAATACCGAGATTTTTCGCAACGGTATCGACATCGTAAATATCAACACCTAAATACTGTGGCTTATCTTTCCTAAAATTAACGTCAGCGTAAATATAGTATTTTAGATTTGGAGCGGGAGGGAAGACAACATCTGTAATTGTGAAACCCATCTTCCTCAGATAAGCATCAACAATATTTTCAACAGAAGTAGTTTCTAAATAATCAATATGAAATAGAAAGTCGTCGAAACTTCTGTAGTCATTAACATCAACGTATGCATAAATATCATTTGCTGAACGCTTACCTTCTTCTACTTCTTTGTTATACTTATATCCTGCTGGATATATTTTGCCATCGAGCAGAATGTAATAATAAGCATATATTTCGCCTTTTCTTACAAGGTTATCTACTTCGTCTTTAACAATGTCTGCTAATTCTTCTTTACTAAGCATATGAAAATGTCAACATTAGAGAATAAAAAGATTATGTTAGGAAGAACGTTTAAGAAGGTCTAACTTTAGACAGTTAGTTTCAATGAATATTCCAGCTTTCCACTCATAGCATGCTCTATAGGATATTGGAAAGAGTTGGAGATAAGCAAGAGCAATCTTGTGGGCTTCATCCTTAAACCTCTCATTATGAAACGCGGCATATTCCCGAAGAATATCCCATGCATCGTCGTATGTATGACCTGCTAGAAGAGGCTGGATATTGACAACTATGTCATAAATATTAAAGTCATCGCGTGCTGTTATTTCTCTTGGTCGACTACCCAGTTTCTGTTGAACGATTTGAGGAATGTGCAAAATTCTGGCAAGGACGTCGATGTCATAAATGTCAATAACTAGATACTCTGGCTCAGTATCGTTATTAAGTTCAACTACAGCACGAATATAATATTTTAGATTTGGAGTAGGAGGTTCATCATGCTCATTTGTAATTGTGAAACCGGCTTTTCTTAGATAAGAATCGACAATATTTGAAACAGAAGTATTTTTTAAATAATCAATATCAAATAGAAAGGAGTCGAAATTCATGGACGCGTCAATATAAACGTATGTATAGATATCTTTTGCTGAACGCTTGCCTTCTGCTACTTCTTTGTTATAAACATCTCTTGGGTATATTTCGCCATCAAGTAAAATATAATAATA
>JAPNUP010000070.1 GCA_026627345.1 Bacillota bacterium
ATCCTTATCATGACGAACATAATAATTATAAAGAATACGCAATACAGCGAGATATGTATAACCGGCTAGAAGATGCTGTTTATAGACAACTATCTCATAAGTATCGGAGAACTCGCCTGATGCTATTTCTCTTGGTCGACTACCCAGTCTCTGCTCAGCAATCTGAGGAATGTGTAAAGTTCTGGCAAGAGTGTTGATATCGTAAATGTTAACGACTAGATACTCTGGTGTATGGCCATTAAATTTAACCTCAGTATAAATGAAATATTTTAGATTTGGTGCAGGCGGTGCGGAAGGGTAGACAGCATAATGTTCAACTGTGAAACCCATCTTTCTTAGATAAGCATCAACAAGATTTTCAACAGTAAAACGACCTAAATAATTAATTTCAAATAGAAAGAAGTCTAAATTAGTAGACACGCCAACATCAACGTATGCATAAATATATGGTGAACGTCTGACCTCTTCTTCTTCTTTTACTCCCCACTTATATACTGGGTGTATTTCACCATAAGACAAAATGTAATAGCTAGCGTAAAAACGAGCATCTAGTTCGCCTTTTCTTATCTTAGTCTCTACTTTGTTTTTAACAATTCGTGCCAAATCTTTTGGACTAAGCATAATAGAATATAAACATAAGAGAATAAAAGGATTGTGTTAGGAAGAACGTTTAAGAAGTACTAGCTTTGCACAATCAGTTTCAATGAATATTCCAGCTTTCCACTCATAACACACTTCATAGGATATTGGAAAGAGTTGGAGATAAGCAAGAGCAATCTTGTGGGCTTCATCCTTAAACCTCTCATTATGAAACGCGGCATATTCCCGAAGAATATGCCATGCATCGAAGTATATATGACCTGCTAGAAGAGGCTGGATATTGACATAGTTGTCAATATCAAAGTCATCGCGTGCTGTTATTTCTCTTGGTCGACTACCCAGTTTCTGTTGAACGATTTCAGGAATGCGTAAACTTCTGGCAAGAGAGTCGATGTCATAAACACTAACGACTAGATACTCTGGTGTATGGTTATTAAGTTTAACTACAGCACGAATAAAATATTTCAGATTTGGAGTAGGAGGGAAGACGTCAGATGTGATAACATCTGTAATTGTGAAACCCATCTTTCTTAGATAAGAATCAACAATATTTGAAACAGAAGCAGTATCTAAATAATCAATATTAAATAGAAAGGAGTCGAAATTCATGGACGCGTCAATATAAACGTATGTATAGATATCTTTTGCTGAACGCTTGCCTTCTGCTACTTCTTTGTTATAAACATCTCTTGGGTATATTTCGCCATCAAGTAAAATATAATAATA
>JAPNUP010000146.1 GCA_026627345.1 Bacillota bacterium
TCAATCCATTCCTTGCTCAGTCTTTCGACTGGTCTTGTCTTCTTCGTTCTTTCGGATGGTGTGCGTGTTTAGTTTTCAAGGGACGCTCGTCTCTTTTCCCTCGCCTCAGGGCTCTTTCGCCCCGCTCCGTGGTGAAGCGACGTTTGTTAATATACCACGCCACGCCGTCCAATGCAACCACGAAATATGCCTTTCTTAAAAATCGACTCTCGCAGATTCTCGAACGGCTCCCGAACGGCTCCCGAAAAGCTTCTCGAAAGACTGCCGATTCACAAAGAAACACGGGCAAAAGTCCGTCACAACGGCTTTTGCCCGTGTTTTGCTACGCTCTAGATTAGATGTCGAGATCGTCCGCTGCGACCGACGCAGACGCCTTACCTTGGCGAATGGCGAGCTGCCAGCGGAGGTACGCGTCGATAAACGGATCGAGCAAACCATCCACCACCGCCTGCACGTTTCCAATCTCACAGCCCGTGCGGTGATCTTTCACCAACGAGTATGGATGAAACACGTAGGAGCGAATTTGGCTTCCCCACGCAATTTCCTTCTGTTCGCCGCGAATTCCCGCGAGATGTGCCTCCTGCTCCTCGCGACGACGTTCGTACAGACGCGCCTTAAGCAAATTCATAGCGACGGCACGATTTTGGATTTGGGACCGTTCACTCTGACAGCCCACCACAATGCCCGTTGGCAAGTGCGTAATGCGCACCGCCGAGTCGGTCGTATTCACGTGCTGCCCCCCGGCGCCGCTCGAGCGGTAGACATCAATCTTAAGGTCCTCGGTCCGAATGTCGATCTCGATGGAATCGTCCATCTCCGGGATGACATCCACCGATGCAAACGACGTATGCCTTCGCCCGGAGGCATCGAACGGCGAGATGCGAACCAGTCGATGAACGCCTTTCTCCGCCTTCAAATAGCCGTACGCATTGTGCCCCTTGATGAGCAGGGTGACGCTTTTGACGCCGGCTTCATCGCCAGGAAGATAATCGACCATCTCCACCTTGTAGCCGCGACTTTCTGCATAACGCGTGTACATCCGCAGCAAAATGGAAGCCCAATCTTGCGATTCCGTCCCACCTGCACCAGGATGAAGCTCGAGAATAGCGTTGTTCGCATCGTATTCACCGGACAGCATCAATTCCAGCTCAAACTTGCCAATCGAAGCGGACAATTCGGCTACGAGGCGATTCGCGTCCGCAAACAGCTCCGCGTCGTTCTCCTCTGCAGCGAGATCGAGCGTAACATCAACATCGTCTTTCGCATTCAAAAGCTCGCGCATCCGCTCGACAATACTGCGGAGCGCATTCGTCTCGGCAATGACCTTTTGGGCCTTCGCCTGATCATCCCAAAAAGACGATTGAGACATCTTTTCCTCTAACGAGGCAATGCGCGACTCCTTGGCCGCAAGGTCAAAGAGACCTCCCGATATCCGCCAGCCGAGTCGACAGTGCGGAGAGTTCCGTTCTCAATTCGCCAAACGTTTCTGCCATTTCCAGCACCCATTCCTTTCATTTGAAAACGCTCGCCTTCTAAAACGTTCGCCTTCTATGCTACGTTCAACCACCCTGAACTGGCACCGCGTCGTGCATCGGAATGGGTTGAGGCGCCGTTGAGACAGTCGACTTGAAGACGTAGAGGATAATCTCCTCTTCCATCGAATGAACCACCGCTTCAAACATCTCAAAGCCTTCGCGCTGATAGATAACCAGCGGATCGGCCTGACCATACGAGCGCAAGTGTACGCCTTGCCGGAATTGATCCATGGCGTCGATATGGTCCATCCACTTGGAATCGACGGTGCGCAGAACCACCACTCGTTCCAAATCCCGAAGGAACTCGCCGAGTTCTGCCTCGCGTTCGTCGTAGTTGCCGATAAAGTAATCGACAAGGCGCTGACGGAGTTCTTCGCGGTCTAATTTGCGAAGTTCCGACTCTGCGACCTGTTCTGGTTTCAGGAAGTAATGCTCGCCATACTGAAGGAGAGCTGGAATGTCCCAGTCTTCCGGGACCTGCTCCTCGGAACAGTAGACTTCGAGCATGTGGTCCACTAAGTCGCGCCCCATGCCTTCGACGATGGGCCGAAGATTGGTCATCTCAAGAATCTGGCGCCGCTGCCGATAGATGACCTCGCGTTGCTTGTTCATCACATCGTCGTAGCGAAGCACATGTTTACGCACGTCATAGTTGTTGCCTTCCACCTTTTTCTGCGCACGTTCCATCGCGCCGGTGAGCATGCTGTGCTCAATCGGCATATCCTCTTCCATACCCATCCTATCCATCAAGCGCTTGATGTTGTCCGACCCAAACAGCCGCAACAAGTCATCTTCGAGAGACAGGAAAAACTGCGAGGAACCAGGGTCACCTTGGCGGCCTGCACGACCACGCAACTGATTGTCGATCCGCCGACTCTCATGCCGCTCTGTTCCGATGATATGGAGGCCGCCAAGTTCTTGAACTCCCTCGCCAAGCAGGATGTCTGTGCCGCGACCAGCCATATTGGTGGCTATCGTGACCGAGTTGCGCTGCCCGGCATGCGATATAATCTCCGCTTCGCGCTCATGCTGCTTCGCGTTCAACACTTGATGAGGAATGCCCCGCTTGGTCAGAAGACGCGACACGATTTCGGACTTGTCAATGGACGTGGTACCCACGAGAACTGGCTGACCCGTCGCGTGCCGTTTCGTAATCTCTTCGACGACAGCATTGAACTTGGCTGTTTCCGTCTTGTAAATGACATCTCCCATATCATCTCGTATGGTGGGGCGATTGGTGGGGATGACGACGACATCCATGCCGTAAATTTCTGTGAGTTCCTTTTCCTCGGTCTTGGCGGTACCCGTCATGCCCGACAGTTTTTCATACATGCGAAAGTAATTTTGAAGCGTAATGGTCGCCAAAGTCTTCGACTCATTTTGGACCTTCACGCCTTCTTTCGCCTCAATCGCCTGATGCAGTCCTTCGCTGTAACGGCGCCCTTGCATCAACCGCCCTGTAAACTCATCGACGATGACTATTTCATCACCCATGACGACGTAATCCTTGTCCCGATGCATCAGCCCGTGAGCCTTCAGTCCCTGGGTAATATGATGCATCAGGGTGACATGCTCTGGGTCAAAGAGATTCTCCACGCGAAAGAACTTCTCCGCCTTGTGAATTCCGGAGTCCGTCAAGTTCGCCGTGCGCATCTTTTCGTCAATATCGTAGTCTTCTTTTTTCAAGCTGCGCACGAACAAATCGGTCCGAAAGTACAGGTCTGCCGATTTGTCGCCAGGTCCGGAAATGATGAGCGGTGTTCGCGCTTCGTCAATCAAAATGCTGTCCACTTCGTCGACGATGGCAAAGTGAAGTGGCTTTTGTACCATCTCTCCTGCGGACATGACCATGTTATCCCGCAGGTAATCAAAGCCAAACTCGTTGTTCGTGCCATACGTCACATCTGCGGCGTATGCAGCTTGCTTAGTGGCATGGTCCATGTCGTGAACATTGAGACCAACGGTCAGGCCGAGAAATTGATGCAAACGACCCATCTGCTCTGCGTCACGGCGAGCCAGATAGTCATTGACCGTCACGACATGCACACCTTTGCCAGTCAATCCATTCAAATAAGACGGCAGAGTTGCGACGAGCGTCTTACCTTCACCAGTTCTCATCTCTGCAACCCGGCCATCGTGCAAGACAATGCCGCCCATCAGCTGGACGTCAAAATGGCGCATGCCAAGTACGCGCTTTGCCGCCTCTCTGGTCACGGCAAACGCTTCATACAATAGGTTGTCTAATTTCTCTCCATTGTCGATCCGCTCTCGGAACTGCACGGTCATCCCGCGTAATTCTTCATCGGACAAGTCGACATATCTTGACTCTAATTCGTTGATTCGCATCACTTTCCGACGCAGTCGTGCGATGTCTCGCTCATTCGAATCAAACACTTGCTTGAGGAGTCCCACGGAAAGGAAACACCCCTTTCACAGATTGAGCCTCGGCCCTTCAGTCTCCATCTTAAGATTGTACAATATTGGGGCAGTGTAGTACAGTGAAAAGAATCAAGGGACGCAATGCAGCTTATAAAATAGGTCGAAATGATGATGGATTGAATCCTGAGGGGGCCATTCTGGGTCTTCAAGGGGTGAGGAAGCTTCAATACCATGCCATCAAAATACCTGGACCTAGATTTGCAAAGAAACCTGCGCTCTGTCCAATCTCATCCATACGTGCACGTTCAAAATGAATAAATCCGTATAAATGACACTGCTACCACCCGGACTCCTTGGGGACAACCATGGCCTCACTTTCTGACCTTGCCGCTTCATTCTATATCGGTCACTCTCCAGCACTAGCATCCCCTCTGTCCCCAAACGGAACATCCCACTCAACGTTATTCAGCCGCCTCCGCGATGTTCACTTTGGAATGCAACCATGTCTCACGCCAACTTTGGAAGTAGCCACGCAACTCCTCAAGCCCCTCATCATTCGGTTGGATAAACACTTCTGACAGACG
>JAPNUP010000166.1 GCA_026627345.1 Bacillota bacterium
CGTCGAGACGACCTCAGCGATCAGTGGGAGAAACTGTTGGAAGTGCGTGATACCGTCTTACAGGCACTGGAAACGGCGCGTCAAGAAAAGGTGATCGGTCAGTCACTGGGGGCTACAGTGGATCTGTATGAAGTTCGTGACGAAAGTGTGCGTGGGCGGCAATCAACCTTCCTTGCGGATCTTTTCATCGTTTCCCAGGTGCGAGTACATGATCCTAGTGAGTCTGCACCAGAAGGGGCGATTCGTTCATCAGCGGCGGCGGTCACTGTGCGTGCAGCGGAGGGTGAGAAATGTGCGCGCTGCTGGCACGTAGTGGAAGATCTCGGCACGGTGACTGCCTATCCTGACCTGTGTGGACGCTGCGCAGCTATTCTCGAGGCTTAATGCACTGATGTGTGGGTGAGAGGCGCGTGTTCTCGCGAGGTGAGTCGCATCACTGGCGCAACAATGGGAACCGCGCAGACTCACCTGCATGCGCTTGACGATGCGTCAGGTCAAGCAGCGCGTCGAAAAGCGGTCTTACCGGAAGAGCCGTGCGAGGACGAACAGTGCGGCGCCAATGACACCAAGGGCGAAAAAATAGGGTGTGAAGGTGAGGTTATAGTTAAAAAGTTGCTTGACGGCAAAGCTACTGATCACTTCGATGACAGCGATCCAGAGCAGGGCAGAGGCAGCTTCACGTATCAGATGGTAACGCATGAACCCGTCTCCTCTCTGTTAAACAATATCCCACCAAACGTAACCGCGCACAATGGGAGAATGCGTACGCAGGTTGAACATCATTTGAACAGTTGTACACTTCTTGGTCTGCCCCCTTAAACCACTGCCTGGATACACCTTTCGTCGTGCGGCAAAACTAGAACAGCACCGCACGTTTTCTCTGGTAAAGGAGTTGATACAAACGATGGTCGACACAACGACACTACGCCAGGCGCTTCGCGAAGAAGCGCAAGAAATTGAAGGGCGCCTTGCCCATTCAGGCGATTATGGGCTCGATGTTCCGATGAACGATTCTGTAGGCGAACTGTCCGGATACGATCAGCACCCGGCCGATCTCGGATCGGAAATGTTTGAACGTGCCAAGGACATTGCTTTGCGTGAGCATGACCAGCTGCGTTTACAAAAAGTGCGAAGCGCCCTGTCGCGCATGGACACAGGGGAATACGGGATCTGTCAGGCCTGCAAAAAAGACATTGAAAACTTGCGTCTTGAGGCAGAACCTGCAGCAGAGTGCTGTGTGGCGTGTGAGCAGGAGCGCGACAGCACTTGGCGAACAGATGATCGGCCAGTGGAAGAAGAGGTGTTGTCTCCTCCATTTGCCCGCACCAACCTTGACGGTCAGGATCAAACTGGATTCGACGGCGAGGATACTTGGCAAGTGGTGGCTGGCTTTAACAATACGCGCGATCCTGAATCGTCGATCGACGATGAACTGTACTACGAAGGCGGCGGGTACGTGGAACCGATTGAGGCGATATCGAATGAAGAGTACAAACGTCAACTCCCGTAGTAGCAGCTTCAGTCCCCCTTTACGGGGGATTTCTTGAGACTGGCGCCCGACGCGTGGTACGATATGGCTACGCGAGGAGGCTGACGCTTGGTTTATTTGATAGCAGTCTTGGTAACGGCACTTGACCAATTCATCAAGTGGATGGTTTCGACACATATGCAGGTCAATACAGCTATCCCTATTTGGCCGCACGTTCTCGATCTGTATTATGTGCAAAATCAAGGCGCGGCGTTTAGCATTTTGCTTAATCAGCGCGGACTGCTAGTCGTCGTTGCCCTAGTCGTCATCGTGGCGATTGTCTATGTTGACAGGCGGTACGCGCGTGGTGAACGCCAGCTTCAAGTGGCGCTCGGTTTATTATTAGGCGGTGCAGTAGGTAACTTGATTGATCGCATTTTCCGCGGTTATGTCATCGATTACATCTATGTGCAGATCATTCACTACCCCGTCTTTAATCTCGCCGACAGCTGCATTGTCTTATCCATTTTGTACCTGATATACCGCGCCTGGAGACGGCGGTCAGAGAGCGAGGAGACGCCGCGTGAATGAATGGGCTCTCGAAGAAGTAGTAACCAGGAAGATTGTCTGTGAACGTCAAAATGAGCGCGTCGATCGTTTTCTAGCGGAGGAGGGTGAATGGTCTCGTTCCTTCGTCCAATCCCTCATCGAACGCGGACTGGTCATGTGTGACGAAAGCCCCGTATTGACGAACAGTTTGAAGGTACAGCAAGGTCAGGTCTACACGGTCACATTGCCGGAGGTGCAGCCGCTTCAGGCGCAACCAGAGGATTTGCCGCTCACGGTGGTCTATGAGGATGATGACCTGCTTGTGGTAGACAAACCGCGCGGGATGGTCGCGCATCCGGCACCTGGACATACGACTGGGACTCTCGTCGGTGCAGTTTTGTACCATCTAGGCGCCCGCGCCTCGTTACCGGGCAATGTCATCCGCCCAGGGATCGTTCATCGCATCGATAAAGATACGAGCGGGCTGCTGATGATCGCCAAAAGCGATCTCGCGATGCATAGTTTGGGCGCACAGCTACAGGATCATTCAGTATCACGAGTCTACAAGGCGATCGTACACGGGGGACCCGCGCATGAGCGCGGAGTCATCGATGCCCCGCTTGGACGAGACCCGCACAATCGACAGTTGATGGCCGTAGTCTCCGAGCGCCATGGTAAACGGGCGGTTACGCGGTTTGTGGTATGTGAGCGATTTACACACTTCTCCCTGCTCGAGTTGCGGTTGGAAACTGGGCGCACACATCAGATTCGGGTGCATATGGCCTATATCGGACATCCAGTAGCGGGTGATCCGCTCTATGCTCGACGCGATCCGCTTGCACTGGGAGGGCAAGCCCTGCATGCTGCAGTGCTGGGCTTTACACACCCACGCACGAAAGAGCGTCTGCTATTCGAATCTGAGCTTCCTGCGTATTTTACCCAAACGTTAGAGAAACTCAGGCAGTCGTGAGCAGTCGAAGAAGATGGTGACTTGGCAACGGTTGACGTTGTGGAAGTCTGTCTGCTATAGTAGGCGAAACGAAACGATAAGTCCTTTAAGCAAGTACAGAGAGACTTGCAAGGAAACGGTCACGCTACACCAGAGCCCTTCGGCAGCTTTGCCGCAAGGTAGCCTTGACAGGTGCACAGGTGGATTTGGCGCGAGGTCCCTTCCTTGGAAGGGACCTCTTTTCATGCAGAGGATCGGTGAGGAGGATGCGATATGAACGAGGGCAGCGTGGTTTTGCTAGACGAGGCAGGAATGCGTCGGGCTCTTGCGCGTATTGCGTATGAGATCATTGAA